>NZ_JASGEL010000028.1:0-8529 GCF_047606385.1 Microbacterium sp. | reverse complement strand
CCGGCGACGGTCGCGGTCGTGCACGTGGGCGGCGCGGGCGACGTGGCGACGATCGCCGCACGCCTGGAGCGGGCGGCCGCCGGCATCCGCGCCGTGCTCGACGGCTGAGCCGGCGGTCAGGCCTTCGAGAGCCCGTGGATCGGGCTCCGGGCCTGCTCGGCCTCGTGGTCGGGACCCAGCGGGATGCCGGAGCGGTCGCGCAGCAGCAGCGTGGCCAGCAGCCCGATCACGGTCATGCCCACGAGGTACCACGTGACCGACATCGTGGTGCCGGTCGCCTGCACGAGGGCCTGGGCGATCGTGGGCGCGAACGCGCCGCCGAGGATCGCGCCGATCGCATAGGAGATGGAGACCCCGGAGAAGCGGATCGAGGCGGGGAACAGCTCGGCGTACAGCGCGGCCTGTGGGCCGTAGGTGAAGCCGAGGCCGATCGTGAGGATCGCCAGGCCGGCGAACACGCCCCCGATGCTGCCCGTGTTCACGAGCGGGAACAGCGCGAAGACGCCCACGAGCTGCAGGATCCAGCCGATCACATATGTGTTGCGCCGGCCGATCCGGTCGCTCACCCATCCGGCGACCCAGGTGAAGATCAGCCACGTGACCGCGGATCCGGCGACCGCCCACAGCACCGGACCGCGCTCGAGCGCGACCGGGCCGTCGGGGTTGGTGGCGTAGGACTGGATGTAGCCGCCGGTGGTCATGTAGCCGACCGCGTTGTTGCCGGCGAAGACGAGCGCGGCGATGATCACCAGCAGCGCATGCCGGCGGAAGACCTGCACGAGCGGCGCCTTCGTCCGTTCCTTGCGCTCGGCCAGCTCGACGAACACGGGGCTCTCCTCCACCCGGCGGCGGATGTAGGAGCCCACCACGATCAGCACGAACGACAGCAGGAACGGGATGCGCCAGCCCCACACCAGGAACGCGTCGCCGGGGGCGACGAGGGCCATGAGCGCCATCATCCCCGACGCGAGCAGGAGCCCGAGCGGCACCCCGATCTGAGGCGAGGCGCCGAACATGCCGCGCTTGGCGCTCGGTGCGTGCTCGACGGCCATGAGCACCGCACCGCCCCATTCGCCGCCGGCCGAGATGCCCTGCAGGACGCGCAGCAGGATCAGGAGGACCGGGGCGACGATCCCGACGGCGGCGTAGGTGGGCAGGACGCCCACGAGCGTAGTCGCCGCGCCCATCATGATCAGCGTCAGCATCAGCACGAGGCGCCGCCCGTACCTGTCGCCGAGGTGACCGGCCAGGAACGCGCCGAGCGGGCGGAACAGGAAGCTGATGCCCACCGTGATGAACGACAGGATCTGCGCGAACTGCTCGCCCGCCGGCGCGAAGAACAGCTGGCCGAAGACGAGGCCGGCCGCCGAGGCGTAGACGAAGAAGTCGTACCACTCGACGGTCGTGCCGACGACGGTGGCGAACACCACACGACGGCGATCGCGATGGGATGCGATCGTGCCCGTCGGCGTGAACCCGGGGGTCGGGGATGCTGCGGTCATGGCGGAGACTCCTTCGTCTGGTGGACACCGAGCCCCGGCGCGCCGGGTGGCTTGCCGTGGCACTGCCAGATCATATACGATCCTGATCGACCCGCAAGAGCGAGGGAGCTCATGAGCACGAACACCACGGACACCGCCGACCCGCGATTCGCCTGCCTGCCGCAGCGCCCGGGCAAGGTCATCGCCGTCCACCTCAGCTATCCGTCGCGCGCCGACCAGCGCGGACGGCGGCCCGCGGACCCCTCCTACTTCCTCAAGCCGTCGAGCTCCCTCTCCCCGTCCGGGGCGACGATCGAGCGTCCCGCCGGCACCGAGCTGCTCGCCTTCGAGGGCGAGGTCGCGCTCGTGATCGGCGCGCCCGCGCGGCGGGTCGGCGTCGACGCCGCCTGGGACCACGTGGCCTGGGTGACCGCGTCCGACGACTTCGGCCTGTACGACCTGCGCCAGAACGACCGCGGCTCCAACGTCCGGTCCAAGGGCGGCGACGGCTACACCCCGATCGGCCCCGGGCTGATCGACGCCCGCGCCGTGCGCCCGGACGGCCTGCGCGTGCGCGTGTGGGTCAACGGCGAGCCGGCCCAGGACGACACGACCGCCGACCTGCTGTTCTCGTTCCCGCAGATCGTCGCCGACCTGTCGCAGCACTTCACGCTGGAGACCGGCGACGTCATCCTCACCGGCACGCCGGCCGGCTCGTCGGTCGTCGTGCCGGGCGACGTGGTCGAGGTCGAGGTCGACGCGCCGACCGCCCCCGGCGCCCCGAGCTCCGGGCGCCTCGCGACCACGGTGGTGGCGGGCGCCCACGGCTTCGACGCCGCGCTGGGCTCGCTGCCGGCCGTCGACGACCTCCAGCGCGCCGAGGCGTGGGGCTCACGCGAGGCGGCGGGCCTGCCCGCCGCGCCCGGTCCCGCCCTCACGCCCGAGCTGCGGGCGAAGCTCGAGCGCGTGCCGGTCGCCGGGCTGTCGGCACAGCTGCGCAAGCGCGGGCTGAACAACGTCACGATCGACGGCGTGCGCCCGGTGCACCCCGGCGCGAAGCTCGTCGGCACCGCCAAGACGCTGCGGTTCGTCCCCGGCCGCGAGGACCTGTTCGCCTCCCACGGCGGCGGCTACAACGCGCAGAAACGGGCCTTCGACGCCGTCGAGGCCGGTGAGGTGCTCGTGATCGAGGCGCGCGGCGAGGCCGGCTCCGGCACGCTCGGCGACATCCTCGCCATCCGCGCCCACGCCCGCGGCGCCGCCGGCATCGTCACCGACGGCGGCGTGCGCGACTACGACGCGGTCGCGGCCGTCGGCATCCCGGTGTACACCGCCGGCGCCCATCCCGCCGTCCTCGGCCGCAAGCACGTGCCCTGGGAGCAGGACGTGACGATCGGATGCGGCGGCACCACCGTGCAGCCCGGCGACATCCTCGTGGGCGACGCCGACGGCGTCATCGTGCTCCCGCCGGCCCTGGCCGAGGAGGTCGCGGACGCGGCCCTCGCCCAGGAGGAGGAGGACGCGTGGGTCGCCGACCGCGTGGCCGAGGGGCACCCGGTGGACGGGCTGTTCCCGCCGAACGCCGAGTGGCGGGAGCGCTACGAGACGGAGCGCGGATGAGCGAGACGGTCACGGCCAGCAAGTCCGCGCGGGCCTACGCCTGGCTGCGCGACCGCATCATCGGCCGCGAGTACCACGCCGGCCACCGGCTGGTGCTGTCGACCCTCGCCGACGAGCTGCGGATGAGCGTCGTGCCGGTGCGCGAGGCGATCCGCCGCCTCGAGGCGGAGGGGCTCGTGAGCTTCGAGCACAACGTCGGCGCCCGTGTCGCCTACCTCGACGAGCGCGAGTACGTGTACGCGATGCAGACCCTCGGGCTCGTCGAGGGCGCCGCGACCTCCCTGTCGGCGCCGCTGCTGGCGGCCGCCGACCTCGACCGCGCACTCGAGGTCAACGACCGCATGACCGCGATGCTCGACGACTTCGACCCGCACGAGTTCACCCTGCTGAACCAGCGGTTCCACTCGGTGCTCTACGAGCCCTGCCCGAACCCGCACATCCTCGACCTCGTCCACCGGGGCTGGGGGCGCCTCGCCAACCTCCGCGACACCACGTTCGCGTTCGTGCCCGGCCGCGCCCACCACTCCGTCGCCGAGCACGTCGAGATCCTCGACCTCATCCGAGCGGGCGCCGAGCCGCTCGAGATCGAGCTCGCCGCCCGCAACCACCGGTGGCGCACGATGGACGCCTTCCTCGCCGCCCGCCACCCCGACTCCCCCTCGTCCACCCCGTCCGAATCGGAGGCATCATGACCGATACCGCACCCGCCCTGGATCGGCGGCACGTCCCCGCCGACCTGCCCGACCGCATCCGCCACTACATCGACGGGCGGTTCGTCGACTCCGCCGACGGCGACACGTTCGACGTGCTCGAGCCCGTCTCCAACGAGGTGTACGTGCAGGCCGCCGCCGGCAAGCAGGCCGACATCGACCTGGCCGTCGCGGCCGCGAAGCGCGCGTTCGACGAGGGACCGTGGCCGCGGATGCTGCCGCGCGAGCGCAGCCGCATCCTGCACCGCATCGCCGACATCGTCGAGTCCCGCGACGCCCGGCTCGCCGAGCTGGAGTCGTTCGACTCGGGCCTGCCGATCACGCAGGCGCTGGGCCAGGCCCGCCGCGCGGCCGAGAACTTCCGGTTCTTCGCCGACCTGATCGTCGCGCAGGCCGACGACACCTTCAAGGTGCCCGGCCGCCAGATCAACTACGTCAACCGCAAGCCGATCGGCGTCGCCGGGCTCATCACCCCGTGGAACACGCCGTTCATGCTCGAGTCATGGAAGCTGGGGCCGGCGCTCGCCACCGGCAACACCGTCGTGCTCAAGCCGGCCGAGTTCACGCCGCTGTCGGCATCCCTCTGGGCCGGGATCTTCGAGGAGGCGGGGCTGCCCGCGGGCGTGTTCAACCTCGTCAACGGCCTGGGCGAGGACGCCGGCGACGCGCTCGTGAAGCACCCGGACGTGCCGCTGATCTCGTTCACCGGCGAGAGCCGCACCGGGCAGATCATCTTCGGCAACGCCGCCCCGTATCTGAAGGGCCTGTCGATGGAGCTCGGCGGGAAGAGCCCCGCGGTCGTCTTCGCCGACGCCGACCTGGACGCCGCGATCGACGCCACCATCTTCGGCGTGTTCTCCCTCAACGGCGAGCGCTGCACGGCGGGCAGCCGCATCCTGGTGCAGCGGGACGTCTACGACGAGTTCGTCGAGCGCTACGCGGCGCAGGCGAAGCGCGTCGTGGTGGGCTACCCCCACGACCCGGCGACCGAGGTGGGAGCGCTCGTGCACCCGGAGCACTTCGAGAAGGTCATGGGCTACGTCGAGATCGGCAAGGGCGAGGGGCGCCTGGTCGCCGGCGGCGGCCGGCCGGAGGGCTTCGCGTTCGGCAACTTCGTCGCCCCCACGGTGTTCGCCGACGTCTCCCCCGACGCCCGCATCTTCCAGGAGGAGATCTTCGGGCCGGTCGTGGCGATCACACCCTTCGACACCGACGAGGAGGCGCTCGCCCTCGCGAACGACACGAGGTACGGGCTGGCCGCCTACGTGTGGACCAACGACCTCAAGCGCGCGCACAACTTCGCGCAGGCGATCGACGCCGGCATGGTGTGGCTCAACTCGAACAACGTGCGGGACCTGCGCACCCCGTTCGGCGGGGTGAAGGCCTCCGGCCTCGGCCACGAGGGCGGCTACCGCTCGATCGACTTCTACACCGACCAGCAGGCGGTGCACATCACCCTCGGCGCGGTGCACAACCCCACCTTCGGCAAGACAACGAAAGAGCAAGGACGCTGACATGACCCACCGCGACGAGATGACTCTCACCTCCTCCGGCTTCTTCGTCTCGCAGGAAGCCCCCATCCACACCGACAACCCGGTGCCGACGCCCTCCTCGCCGGCGCCCGACATCCTCCGCTGCGCCTACATGGAGCTCGTCGTCACCGACCTGGCCGCCTCCCGCGCGTTCTACGTCGACGTGCTCGGCCTGACCGTCACGGCGGAGGACGAGGGCGCGATCTACCTGCGCTCGATCGAGGAGTTCATCCACCACAACCTGGTGCTGCGTCAGGGCCCGGTCGCCGCGGTCGCCGCCTTCAGCTACCGCGTGCGCACCCCGGAGGACCTGGACCGGGCGGTGGCGTTCTACTCCGAGCTCGGCTGCGACGTGCGCCGCGACCCGGACGGGTTCACCCAGGGTGTCGGCGACTCGGTGCGCGTGGTCGACCCGCTGGGCTTCCCGTACGAGTTCTTCCACGAGGTGGAGCACGTCGAGCGACTCGCCTGGCGCTACGACCTGTACACGCCCGGCGCCCTCGTGCGCCTGGACCACTTCAACCAGGTCACCCCGGACGTGCCGCGCGCCACCAAGTTCATGCAGGACCTCGGGTTCCGCGTGACCGAGGACATCCAGGACGAGGAGGGCACGGTGTACGCGGCATGGATGCGGCGCAAGCCCACCGTGCACGACACCGCCATGACCGGCGGCGACGGGCCGCGCATGCACCACGTCGCGTTCTCCACCCACGAGAAGCACAACATCCTCGCGATCTGCGACAAGATGGGCGCCCTGCGCATCTCCGACCGCATCGAGCGGGGCCCCGGCCGGCACGGCGTCTCGAACGCGTTCTACCTGTACCTGCGCGACCCGGACGGCCACCGCGTCGAGATCTACACGCAGGACTACTACACCGGAGACCCGGACAACCCGGTCGTCACCTGGGACGTGCACGACAACCAGCGCCGCGACTTCTGGGGCAACCCGGTCGTGCCCAGCTGGTACACGGACGCGTCGCTCGTGCTCGACCTGGACGGCAACCCGCAGCCGGTCCTCGCCCGCACGGACGAGAGCGAGCTGGAGGCCACCATCGGCGCCGACGGCTTCAGCTACACCCGCAGCGGCGAGGACATGCCCGACTGGAAGCTCGGCGAGTACAAGCTCGGCCACCAGCTGTGACCGGTGACTTGCCCTATATGCACGCGAAAAGGCCGCCGAGGCGTACATATAGGGCAAGTCAACGGCTGCGTATGGGACCGGACGACGCCGGGTGACACGAGAGAAGGAGAGACGGATGCTGGACCCCGACACGGTCGCCCAGGTCGCCGCGGAGCTCGCCGAGGCCGATCGTGCGCACACCGTGATCCCGCGCATCACGGCGCGCTACCCGCAGGCCACGATCGAGGACTCCTACGCGATCCAGGGCGTCTGGCGCGACACGCAGGTCGCCGCGGGGCGCCGCCTGGTCGGACGCAAGATCGGCCTGACCTCGAAGGCCATGCAGCAGGCCACCGGCATCACCGAGCCCGACTACGGCGTCATGTTCGACGACACCGTGTACGCGTCGGGCGCCGCGATCCCCGTCGACCACTTCTCGAACGTGCGCATCGAGGTCGAGCTGGCGTTCGTGCTGCGCGAGCCGCTCTCCGGCCCCGACGCGACCCTCGCGGACGCGCTGGCGGCGACGGACTACGTGGTGCCGGCGCTGGAGGTGCTCAACTCGCACATCGAGCTGGAGGGCCGCACGATCGTCGACACCATCAGCGACAACGCCGCCTACGGCGCGATGGTGCTCGGCGACACGCGCAAGCGGGTCGACGAGGTCGACCTGCCGTGGGTGCCCGGCGTCCTCTCGCGCAACGGCGAGATCGAGGAGACCGGGGTCGCCGCGGGCGTGCTCGGCCATCCCGCCACCGGGGTCGCCTGGCTCGCCAACAAGTTCCACCACCACGGCGCCCGGCTGGAGGCCGGGGAGATCATCCTCGCCGGCTCGTTCACCCGCCCGGTGTGGGTGGGGCGCGGCGACGAGGTGCTGGCAGACTACGGACCGATGGGAACCGTCACATGTCGCTTCGTCTGAGCCCGACCTTCCGCGACCGGCTGGCCGGCGCGTCCCGCCCGCTCGCGGGGATCTGGGTGTGCTCCGCCTCCCCGCTGGTCGCCGAGATCTGCGCCGGGTCGGGCATGGACTGGACCCTCATCGACATGGAGCACTCCCCCAACTCGCTCGAGTCGGTGCTCGTCCAGCTGCAGGCGGTCGCGGCGTATCCGATCGCCCCGGTGGTGCGGGTGCCATTCGCCGACACGGTGACGATCAAGCAGGTGCTGGACCTCGGCGCGCAGAACCTGCTCGTGCCCATGGTCTCCTCCGCCGACCAGGCGCGGCAGCTCGTCGAGGCCGTGCGCTACCCGCCGCGCGGCCGGCGCGGCGTCGGCTCGGCGCTCGCCCGCTCCGCCCGGTGGAACCGTGTCGACGACTACCTGCAGGACGCCGACGCGCACGTGTCGCTGTTCGTGCAGGTCGAGACCCTCGCCGGCGTCGAGGCCGCGGGCGAGATCGCCGCGGTCGACGGGGTGGACGGCGTGTTCGTCGGTCCGAGCGACCTCGCGGCGTCCATGGGTCTGCTCGGCCAGCAGACGCACCCCGACGTGGTCGCCGCCGTGCACCGCGCCTTCGACGCCGTGCGCACCACCGGCACGCCCGTGGGCGTGAACGCCTTCGACCCCGGCGCCGCGCAGGCCTACGTCGACGCGGGGGCGTCGTTCCTGCTCGTCGGCGCGGACGTCGCGATCCTCGCGCGCGCCTCGGAGGCGCTCGCGGCCCGCTGGGTCGGCGGCGCCGACGCTCCGGAGCGCGCCAGCTACTGAGCCGGCGGCGTGCGAGTCGCGGACGGCGTCGATGGGGATGTGCGGTTGTGTCCGCCACGGAGCATCCTCTTCCCCGCGCTCACCTTCTGAGTCGCGAGGAGAATCAGAACGTGAACGTTGCGGAAGATCACGGGGCGGCCCGGTCGAGCGACGGGAGCGCGCGGTGCGCGCACCACGCGCCACGCTGCGCCGATGCCACGTCGCGTGAGCCGGCGGCTCAGGCGACGTGCTCGCCGCAGGAGCCGCAGATGCCGGTGGCCGGCACCTCGACGAAGCAGTTCGGGCACACCGCACGCGGTCGTTCAACCGCCGCGGGGCGCCGCGGGGCGCGCTCCGCGGCGGGACGGCCCGTGGGG
>NZ_JASGEL010000027.1:0-4024 GCF_047606385.1 Microbacterium sp. | reverse complement strand
CGCTGGCCCCGGCGCCGTTCGCCGCGGCGGCCGTCGACGACCTCGCCCGCCTCCTCGCCGGGGCCCGGCGTCCGTTCCTGCTCGCCGGACGCGGCGCGCACCTCGCCGACGCGGGCGACGCGCTGGCGGAGCTGGCGGACGCGACCGGCGCGGTGACGGCGACCACCGCGCTCGGCCGCGGGCTGTTCCCGCGGGCCGAGTTCGATCTCGGGGTCGCCGGCGGCTTCGGGGCCGAGGGCGCCATGGCGCTCGTCCGCGATGCCGACGTCGCGGTCGTGTTCGGCGCGGCGCTCAATCAGTTCACGATGCGCTTCGGCGAGCTGTTCGCCCCCGGCACCCGCGTCGTGCAGGTCGACACGGCGCCGACGGCGACGCATCCGCACGTCGGAGGGTTCATCCGGGGCGACGCCAGACTGGTCGCCGAGGCGCTGGTCGAGCGGCTCCGGGCACAGGGCGGGGCGCCCAGCGGCTGGCGGGAAGGCATCGACGGCGCGGCGTTGCGGGCGCGCGAGCAGAGCCCCGAGCTCGCGCCGGACGGCAGGCTCGACCCGCGCACGGTCGCCGCCCGCATCGGGGAGCTGCTGGAGTCCTCGCCCTCGACCCGCGACCGCGTCGTCGTCTCGGACGGCGGCCACTTCATCGGCTGGGCCAACACGTACTGGCCCGTCGCCGCCCCGGACCGGATGCTGATGGTCGGCACCGCGTACCAGTCGATCGGGCTCGGCCTCCCGTCCGTCCCGGGCGCCGCGATGGCCAAGCCCGACGCGACGATCGTGCTCACCACGGGCGACGGCGGCGGGCTCATGGCGCTCGCGGACCTGGAGTCCGCCGTCCGCGTGGCCGGCGGCCGGGGCCTGGCCGTGGTGTGGAACGACGCGGCGTACGGCGCCGAGGTGAACCTGTACGGGCGGCAGGGTCTGGATCCGGGCCCGATGCTCATCCCCGAGGTCGACTTCGCGGGGCTCGGCCGGGCCGTGGGCGCCGAGGGCGTGACGGTGCGGCGCCTGGCCGATCTGCAACGGCTCGCCGACTGGGCACGGCAGCCGGCATCCGATCGCCCGTTCCTGCTGCTCGATCTGCGGATCTCGGCCTCGGTGGTCGCCCCGTACCAGCGGGAGGTCATCCGCGTGAACTCCTGACCGGGCCTGCTCCGCCAGCCCCGCCCCGCATCCCCTTCCCAGATGCTCACCTTCTGACCCGCGGGGCGACTCAGAGGGTGATACCCCGGACGCTCACCTTCTGACCCGCGGGGCGACTCAGAGGGTGAGCTTCCGGGAAAGGGGGTCGAGAGGCCCGGAAAGACGCGGGAGCGGCCCGGGTCACGGGCTGCCGGGGCCGACGGGCGCGACGCGGTCAGCGGCGGTCAGCGGCCGGCCGGCGCCATGTGCTGCGCGAAGAACGCCGCCAGCTCCTCGGTCGCGGTCAGCGACAGCACGTGCGCGACGTACTGGTCGGGCCGGACCACGACGACCACACCGTCGCGGGACAGGCCCCGCTCGTCGAAGATGTCGCTGTCGTTCCACCGGCTCGGGCCCGCCGCGAACACCTTCTCCCAGTCGGTGACTCCGAGCGTGCCGTTGCGCGGCCGGAACACCGCGGGCACGGCGGTCACGTCGATGTCCTCGAAGCTCTGCTGGTACACCGCCTTCACGTCGAACACGGCGTCCAGCGCCAGGCCGTCCGGCGTGTGACGGCGGACGGGCGAGTCGTCCGCGGTCTCGATCCAGCGCGCCCACGCCGCCAGGGCCGAGTCGTCGCGCGGGCCCTCGGCATCCGCGAAGGCGTAGATGCGCCAGCGGCCGTCGGCCCTCGCATGATGGCCGAGGTGCACGACGTTGCCGTCGCTCGCGAGCACGACGGGCGAGGACGTGAAGCGCTTGCCCAGCGGGAAGCCGGCCGCGAGCTCCTGGCGCGCGGTGCCGGCGACGATCGCCGACGGCGCGTACTGCGTCATGAAGCCGGAGGGGAACTCGGCGGTCGCGAGGTAGTAGGCCGCGAGATCCTCCGGATCGGAGATCTCCTCGGGCTTGCGCGCCATCAGCGTCGACCACTCCCGGTCGAAGTCGATGAGCTGCTGGGCCACCGGCTGCCGCTCGGCGGAGTACGTCGCCAGCAGCGACTCCGGGCTGCGTCCGGTGAGCACCGAGCCGAGCTTCCAGCCGAGGTTGAACCCGTCCTGCATCGAGACGTTCATGCCCTGCCCCGCCTTGGCGCTGTGGGTGTGGCAGGCGTCGCCGGTGAGGAAGACCCGCGGAGCGAGCGCGGAGCCGTCGGGGATGTCGTCGAACCTGTCGGTCACGCGGTGCCCGACCTCGTAGACGCTGTGCCACGCGACGTCCTTCACGTCGAGGACGTAGGGATGCAGGATCTCGTTCGCGTGGCGGATGATCTGCTCGATCGGGGTCTGGCGCACGCGGTGGTCGTCGTCGGCGGCGACCTCGCCGAGGTCGATGTACATCCGGCTGAGGTACCCGCCCTCGCGCGGGATGTGCAGGATGTTGCCGGCCTCGGAGTTGATGGCGCACTTGATCCGCCAGTCCGGGAAGTCGGTCTCCACGACCACGTCCATCACACCCCAGGCGTGAGCCGACACGTCGCCGAGGTGCCGGCGCCCGATCGCGTCGCGCACGCCGCTGCGCGCGCCGTCGCAGCCGGCGACGTACTTCGCGCGCACGACGCGCTCCTGACCGGCGCGCTCGCCCGCCACGTACCGCAGTCGCACCTCGAGCGGGTGGTCCCCGCTCTCGTGCCGGATGAGGCCGACGAACTCGACGCCGTAGTCCGGTGCGATGCGGCCCGGGCCCGCGGCGGCGGCCTCGGCGAAGTAGTCGAGCACGCGGGCCTGGTTGACGATCAGGTGCGGGAACTCGCTGATGTCGTACGCATAGTCGGCGGTGCGCGATCGCCGCACGATGTTCTGCGGATTCTCGGGATCGGGTCCCCAGAAGTTCATCCAGCCGATGTTGTACGCCTCGGCGACGATCCGCTCGGCGAAGCCGAACGCCTGGAAGGTCTCCACGCTGCGGGGCTGGATGCCGTCGGCCTGACCCAGCACGAGCCGCCCGTCCCGCTTCTCCACGATGCGGGTGACGACGGTCGGGAACTGCGACATCTGGGCGGCCAGCAGCATCCCGGCCGGACCCGAGCCCACGATCAGGACGTCGACCTCGTCGGGGATCTCGGCCGGCCGGTCGATCCCGGTGCCCGCGGCGGGCTGCACGCGCGGGTCGCCGGAGACATAGCCGTTGTGGTGGAACTGCATCGTCGGAGATCCTTTCCCGGACGGCGGCGTCGGGGCCTTGTGATGGAATCAGGTGTGTTCTATATTCGAACTCACTGTTCTACTACAGAACGATAAGATCGTATACGACACCGAGCCGCGCCACAATCCCCGCGCCGGGCCACGGGAGAGACCGCATGACCTCGAGAGAGACCGCCCCGGCGTCGCAGACCCTGAGCCGCGGCATCCGCATCCTGGAGCTGCTCGCCGAGGCGCGCGACGCGCTCGCGATCGACGAGCTCGCGCGCCGGCTGGGCGTGCACCGCTCGATCGCCTACCGGCTGGTGCGCACCCTGGAGGATCACGCGCTCGTGGTGCGCACGGACTCCGGGCGCGTCACGCTCGGCGCCAGGATGGCGGCCCTGGCGGCGGGCGTCGCGCCCGATCTGCAGTCGGCGGCCCTGCCGGAGCTCACGGCGACCGCCGACGAGCTCGGCATGACGTGCTTCCTCGCGGTGCTCGACCGCGAGGAGTGCATCACCCTGGCGAGCGTCGAGCCGCGGCACGCCGTCGCCTCCGTCGCCCAGCGGCCCGGCGCCCGCCACTCGATCGCGCTCGGCGCACCGGGGAAGGCGATCCTCTCGACGCTGCCGGCCTCGCAGTGGCCGGTCGAGGTGGATGCGGCCACGGCGGCCGCGATCGCGGCGGCCGCCGATCGCGGCTATGCGACGAGCCACGACGAGGTCATCCCGACCGTGCAGGCCGTCGCCGTGCCGCTGCGGCTGCGCAGCCCGCAGCGGCCGG
>NZ_JASGEL010000026.1:0-39329 GCF_047606385.1 Microbacterium sp. | reverse complement strand
GCCGCCGGGCGCTCAGAGCCGCCGGCGCCGGCCGGTCAGCCGCACGTGCGGCAGGGGCGGCGCCGGGATGCGCTCGGCGCCGTGTCCGACCACGTGGCCGAAGCGGGCGGCCCCCGCCTCCCAGTCCTGCCGAGCCGCGACGATCTCCTCGTGCGTGCGGCCCACGAAGTTCCACCACATGACGATCTCGTCCTCGAACGGTGCGCCGCCCAGCAGGAACAGGGTGGCGGCGGACGCCGCCTGCACCGTCACCCCGGCGCGCCCCGCGCCGAGGTACAGCAGCTCGAGCGGGGCCACGGCCCGTGGGCCGTCGGCATCCACCGTCACGTCGCCGGCCACCCCGACGACCGCGTGCTCCCACGCCGGCTCCAGCGGCAGCTCCACGCTCGTCCCGGCCGGCACCCGCACCTCCGCGCCGACGATCGGCGTGTACGCGCTCGCCGGGGAGGCGACGCCCGCGAACGAGCCCATCACGACGGTGGCGGCGGCGTCCGCGCCCAGCGCGACCTCGGGCAGACGCTCGTGACGCTCGAACGCCGGCTCGCCGTGCCGTCGCGACTCGGGCAGCGCGACCCACAGCTGCAGGGCGTCCAGCGGCACCTCTCCGTCGCCGACCGAGTACTCGGAGTGGGAGATGCCCTCGCCGCTGGTCATCAGGTTCAGCTGGCCGCGGCGGATCACGACGTCGCTGCCGACGGCGTCGCGGTGCCGCACCTCGCCGACCAGCGGCCACGTCACGGTCTGCAGGCCGATGTGCGGGTGCGGCTCGACGCGCATGCGTGCCCGCTGCGGCCCGAACCGGTCGAGGAAGCACCACGCGCCGACCATCGGCAGCTCGCGCTGGGGGAGCGCGCGGTGCACCTCCATCGCACGGACGCCGCCGAGCGGCACCTCGCGGGAGGCGAGCAGCACGGCGCGCGGACCCGAGGCGCCCACCGCCCCCTCGACGGTCTCCGGCCCCGCGTCCAGACGTGTCATCGCGCAGGCCCGTCGGCCGTCCGCGGGTGCGGCCAGTCGACCCGCAGCCCCGGCACCTCGTGCGAGCGCAGGTACCTGACGACGAACGGGCACCGCGGCACGACCGTCTCGCCGCGGGCGGCGACGTCGGCCATCGCCTGCTCGACGAGCACGGAGCCGAGGCCGTGCCCGGCGAAGGCGGGGTCGATCGAGGTGTGCGGGAAGACCAGCCTCCCTTCCGGGTCGACCTCGAACTCGGTGAACCCCGCCGGCGCGTCGCCCACGAGGATCTCGTAGCGGCGCGCCTCGTCGTCGCGGCGGACGGTGACGTTCTCGAGCGGCATCGGGACTCCTCTCCGGTGCTGCTCACGCTACGCCGTGCCGGGGCGTGTCATAACTCCGCCTCGTCCGCGGCCGGAACCGGCGGCAGCCGCCGATTCGCGGGCCGGAGGCTGCGACCGTTCCCGACGCAGGAGGAGTTATGACACGCGGGGTGCGGCAGACTCGGTACGGTGACCAGCCTGCTCGAGACCGCCCGCGCGGCCGGCGACGACCCGGACGCGGTCTACGACGCGTTCGTGGACTGGGTGAGCGGACGCGGGCTCGCGCTCTACCCCGCGCAGGACGAGGCCGTCATCGAGCTGGTGTCGGGCGCGAACGTGATCCTGTCGACGCCGACCGGCACCGGGAAGTCGCTGGTCGCCGTCGCCGCGCACGCGGCCGGTCTCGCCCGCAGCGGCCGCAGCTACTACACGGCGCCGATCAAGGCCCTGGTCAGCGAGAAGTTCTTCGCCCTGGTCGACATCTTCGGCGCCGAGCAGGTCGGCATGGTCACCGGCGACTCCGCCGTCAACCCGGACGCGCCCATCATCTGCTGCACCGCGGAGATCCTCGCGAACCTCGCGCTGCGCGGAGGAGCCGAGACCTCGGCCGACCTGGTCGTCATGGACGAGTTCCACTTCTACGGCGACCCCGACCGGGGCTGGGCGTGGCAGGTGCCCCTGCTGCTCCTGCGCCGCGCGCAGTTCCTGCTGATGTCGGCGACCCTCGGCGACACGACCCGGATCGCGGAGGATCTGGCCCGGCGCACCGGCCGTCCCGCCGTGGAGGTCACCGGGGTCGAGCGCCCGGTGCCGCTGCACTTCTCCTACGAGCGGCGCCCGGTGCACGAGGTCGTCGCCGCGCTGCTCGACGAGCGGGAGGCGCCGGTGTACATCGTGCACTTCTCGCAGGCGGCCGCCATGGAGCGGGCCCAGGCCCTCGCGAGCGTGCAGGTCGCCACCCGCGCGCAGCGGGACGAGATCGCGGCCGAGATCGGAGGCTTCCGGTTCACCACCGGGTTCGGCAAGACGCTGTCGCGGCTCGTGCGGTCGGGCATCGGCGTGCATCACGCCGGGATGCTGCCGCGCTATCGCCGTCTCGTCGAGACCCTCGCCCAGCGCGGACTGCTGCGGGTGATCTGCGGCACGGACACGCTCGGCGTCGGCATCAACGTGCCGATCCGCACCGTGCTGATCACCGCGCTGAGCAAGTACGACGGCACGCGGATGCGCCAGCTGACCGCCCGAGAGTTCCACCAGATCGCCGGGCGGGCCGGTCGCGCCGGCTTCGACCCGCACGGCAATGTGGTCGTGATGGCGCCGGAGTGGGAGATCGAGAACGCCGTCGCCCTCGCGAAGGCGGGCGACGACCCGGCCAAGCGCAAGAAGATCGTGCGCAAGAAGGCGCCCACCGGGGTCGTGAACTGGGGCGAGGGCTCCTTCGAACGGTTGCGCGACGGCGTCCCCGAGCCGCTCGTGCCGCAGCTGCAGCTGACCGCGGCGATGCTGCTGAACGTCATCGCCCGCGGCGGCGACGTGTTCGCGAACGTGCGCTCGCTCGTCTTCGACAACCACCAGACCCGGGCCCAGCGGTACGCGCTCGCGCGCCGGGCGCTCGCGGTCTTCCGCACGCTGCGGGTCGCGGGCGTGGTCGAGGCGACGGGCGACGGCATCCGTCTCACCGTCGATCTGCAGCCGAACTTCGCCCTCAACCAGCCGCTGTCGCCGTTCGCGCTCGCCGCGATCTCGCTGCTCGACCCGGACGGCGCCGTGACGACCTCGCCGATGTCGGCCGGGACCGGCCACTATGCGCTGGATGCCGTGAGCGTCATCGAGGCGACGCTCGACGACCCGCGCGCGATCCTCTCCCAGCAGGAGTTCCGGGCGCGCGGCGAGGCGATCGGGGCCATGAAGCGCGACGGCATCGAGTACGACGAGCGGATGGAGCTGCTCGAGCAGATCACCTACCCGAGGCCGCTGGCGGAGCTGCTGGCGCAGGCCTTCGAGACGTTCGCGTCGAGCCAGCCGTGGGTGCGCGACTTCGAGCTGCGACCCAAGTCGGTCGTGCGCGACATGTTCGAGCAGGCGTTCTCGTTCGCCGAGTTCGTGAACTGGTATCAGCTCGGCCGCAGCGAGGGGCTCGTGCTGCGCTACCTCAGCGACGCCTACCGGGCGATCCGGCAGACGGTGCCCGCCGAGGCGCAGACCCCCGAGCTGCTCGACGTGATCGCCTGGCTCGGCGAGCTCGTGCGTCAGGTCGACTCGAGCCTGGTCGACGAGTGGGAGTCGCTCGTGAACCCCGCGGATGCCGACGCCGTGGTCGTCCCGCCGGCGCCCCCGTCGGTCGTCGCGAACCGGCGGGCGTTCACGGTGCTCGTGCGCAACGAGCTGTTCCGGCGCATCCAGCTCGCCGCGCTGCAGCGTGACGAGGACCTGTCGGCGCTGGATCCCGACGTCGACTGGCCCGCCGCGCTGGACGCCTACTACGCCGACCACGACGAGATCCTCACCGGAGGGCCGGCGCGGTCGCCGGCGCTGTGCCTCATCGACGAGAAGGATGCGGTAGAAGGCATATGGCGGGTCGAGCAGACCGTCGACGACCCCGCCGGGGATCACGACTGGCGCATCCGCGCCGAGGTCGACCTCGGCGCATCCGCCGAGGAGGGGGCCGCGGCGGTGCACGTGACCGAGGTGGTGCGGCTGTGAGGACCCGTCGTCTCGCGCCGGTGATCATGGTCGCGGCACTCCTGCTGTCGGGGTGCGTCGCGGAGCCCGCCGGTGCGCCGACGACAGCCACCGCCGTGGCACCGACTCCCACGGCGACCCCGACGTACGACCCGATCGCCGGCATGACGCTCGCGCAGCGCGTGGGTCAGCTGTTCATGGTCGGCACGCCTGCGGACGGCGTCGACCCGACGGCCCTCGCTGCGGTGTCCGAGGATGCCATCGGCGGCATATTCCTGCGCGGGCGCTCGGACGCCGGCTCCGCGGCGACCGCGGACCTGGTCGCGCAGTTCACCGCCGCGAACCCCGCGGGCTCACCGCCGCTGTGGGTCGCCACCGACCAGGAGGGCGGCGACGTGCAGGTGCTGTCGGGTCCCGGCTTCGACGACATGCCCACGGCGCTCACGCAGGCGCAGGCGGGATGCGACGCGGTCGGTGCCGAGGCGCAGCGATGGGGCGCCCCGCTCGCGCAGGCGGGCGTCACGATGAACCTCGCCCCGGTCGCCGACATCGTCACGAGCCCCGACACCGAGCGGGACAACGCCCCGATCGGGCGCCTCCACCGCAACTACGGCTACGACGAGGCATCCGTCGTCGACTGCGCCGGCTCGTTCGCCACGGGGATGCGGACCGCGGGCGTGCTCCCCACCTTCAAGCACTTCCCCGGGCTCGGCCGCACCACCGCGAACACCGACTACTCCGCGGACGTGGTCGACACCGAGATCACGGCGTCCTCGCCGGATGTGGACGCCTACCGCACGCTGCTGGCCGAGGGTCCCGCGGTCGTCATGGTGTCGACGGCGGTGTATCAGGGGATCGACCCGTCGGCTCCGGCCGCGTTCTCGTCGGCGGTGGTCACCGCTCTGCTGCGGGACGAGCTCGGATTCGACGGCGTCGTCATGACCGACGACCTGTCCGCGACCGCCCAGGTCGCCGCGTGGAGTCCCGGCGACCGGGCGGTGCTCGCGGTGCGCGCCGGCGTCGACCTGCTGCTGGTGTCGGCCGACGCCGGCGTCTTCCCGGAGATGTACGACGCCGTGCTGCAGGCCGCGGAGTCCGACCCCGCCTTCGCCGCGCAGGTCGACGCCGCCGCGCGCCGCATCGTCGAGCTCAAGGCCGAGTTCCCCTGACGCGACGTCGCAGACAGCGGATGCGGCGCCGGGCTGTCGGACCCGCTCGTTACGCTGGGAGGGTGAGCACGCCGCATCCCGAGCCCTGGCCCGACGCCGGATTCGCCGCGCTCCCCGACGACTGGACGCCGCCGGACGACTGGGCTCCCGACGACGAGCAAGCCCCGCCCGACGACGAGACGCTCGGGCCGTTCACGTCCGCGCACGGGCAGGCCCCGCGACGCGACCTCACGGGGACCGACCCGCGCGCGGTGCTGAAGGAGGTCTACGGCTACGACGCGTTCCGCGGCGACCAGGCCGCCGTCGTCGACCACGTGATCGCCGGCGGCGACGCGATCGTGCTCATGCCCACCGGCGGGGGCAAGAGCGTCACCTACCAGGTGCCCGCGCTCGTGCGCCCCGGCACCGGCCTGGTCGTCAGCCCGCTCATCGCGCTCATGCACGACCAGGTCGACGCCCTCGTCGCCAACGGCGTCCGCGCCGCCTACCTCAACTCGACTCAGCTGCCCGGCGAGCGGCAGGCGGTCGAGCAGGCCTACCTCGACGGCTCCCTCGATCTCCTCTACGTCGCCCCCGAGCGGCTCAACCTGCCGACGACCACCGCGCTGCTCCAGCGCGGGCGCCTCAGCGTCGTCGCGATCGACGAGGCCCACTGCGTGTCGCAGTGGGGCCACGACTTCCGTCCCGACTATCTGCAGCTGGGCGAGCTCGCCACCGTCTTCCCGGGCGTGCCGCGCATGGCGCTGACGGCCACGGCCACCCGTGAGACGCACCGCGAGATCGCGGAGCGGCTGCGGCTGTCGGACGCGCGGCACTTCGTCGCGAGCTTCGACCGGCCGAACATCCAGTACCGCATCGAGCCGAAGGTCGACCCCCGACGGCAGCTGGTCGCGTTCATCCGCGACCAGCCGACCGGTGCCGCCGGCATCGTCTACGCCCTCAGCCGCAAGAGCGTCGAGCAGACCGCCGAATACCTGCGCGGGCAGGGCGTCGACGCGCTGCCCTACCACGCGGGGCTTCCCGCCGGGGTGCGGGCGGCGAACCAGAGCCGGTTCCTGCGCGACGAGGGCGTGGTCATGGTCGCGACGATCGCGTTCGGCATGGGCATCGACAAGCCCGATGTGCGCTTCGTCGCCCACATCGACCTACCGAAGTCGGTCGAGGGCTACTACCAGGAGACCGGCCGCGCGGGCCGGGACGGCGAGCCCGCCGTGGCATGGATGGCGTACGGCCTCGGCGACGTCGTGCAGCAGCGACGGCTCATCGACCAGAGCCCCGGCGACCGGGCGTTCAAGATGCGTCTCGGACAGCACCTTGACGCGATGCTCGCCCTGTGCGAGACGGTCGGATGCCGCCGGCAGAACCTGCTCGGCTACTTCGGCCAGCCGTCCCAGCCGTGCGGCAACTGCGACACCTGCCTGACCGAGCCTGCGACCTTCGACGGGCTCGTCCCGGCCCAGAAGCTGCTCTCCACGATCGTGCGGCTGCAGCGCGAACGCGGCCAGGCCTTCGGCGCCGGCCACCTCATCGACATCCTCCGCGGCGCCGACACCGAGCGCGTCCGCCGCATGGGGCACGACCGGCTCACCACCTACGGCATCGGGAACGACCTCTCGGACGCCGACTGGCGCTCGGTGGTGCGGCAGCTGCTGGCCCGCGGCATCCTGGTGGCCCAGGGCGAGTACGGCACGCTCGCCCTCGGCGACGAGGCCGGCGGCGTGCTCCGCGGCGAGACCCCGGTGCCGCTGCGCCATGACGTGATCGGCCGCGCGACGCGGGTGCGCAAGCCCGCGGCCTCCGCCGACGTCGCGGACGGCGACCGCGACCTGTTCGAGGCCCTGCGCGCCTGGCGTGCCGAGACCGCTCGAGAGCAGGGGGTGCCCGCCTACATCGTGTTCGGCGACGCGACGCTGCGTGCGCTCGCCGAGCATCGCCCGTCACAGCCCACCGACCTCGAGGGCATCACGGGCATCGGCGCGAAGAAGCGCGAGGCCTACGGCGACGCCGTCCTGGCGGTGATCGCCGGCCACGTCTGACCCCTCGACCTGCCGAACCAGGGGATTTCATCCGAGACCGAGCGCCTCGCACCATGAGCCGGCGGGGATGTCCGGTTACGAGGGCGTCGCATCCGCTCACCGCCTCGGCAGCACGTCGTCCAGATGCGCGGCCAGCTGTGCGGCGACGTCGATCCCGTCGCGGTCGTACAGCCACTGGATCTGCAGGCCGTCCCACAACGCGACGAGCCAGATGGCCTCGTGCTCCGGGTCCCGATGGGCTGGCAGGTCGCCGTCGCGGGCCGCGGCGGCGAACAGCTCGCGGAAGGCGTCCAGCGCGCTGTCGAAACGTGCGCGGAAGTAGTCGTGCGCAGGATGCCGTGCCGCCGTCGCCTCACAGGACAGCACGCTGTACACCTCGATCAGTCCGGGTGCTCGCTCGGCGTTGACGGCCGCCCCGACGGGAAGATCCCGCAGCAGTTCGGCCGCCGAGGACGCCGGCGTGAGCGGGCGCTGGGAGATCTCGTCGTCGCGCGCGGCGAGCACCGCCCGCAGCAGGTCCTCCTTGGTGGGGTAGTGATGGAACAGCGACGACTTCGATACGCCGACCCGTTCCGCGATCGTGCGCATGCTCGTGTCGGCATATCCCTCGGCCGCGAACAGGGCCATGGCGTCGGCGACGATCCGCTCGCGCCGCGCACGGCCCGCGGTGTTGCCGGCGGGCTCCGGGGTTGCGGCGCTGTCGAGCCGCAACACGGGGATCGGTCCCGGGGCGGCGGCGGCCGTGCCGATCCCCCACGCGTACGGTCGCGCGATCAGCTGCTGGTGCCGTTCGAGCTCGCGCACCACCTCGACCCGGTCGGGCAGGTAGAGCTGCAGCAGCTGCAGGCCGTCCCAGCCGGCCACGAGCCGCACGCTCTCGTCGGCGACCGTTCGACCTGCGCCCAGGGGCAGGAACGAGCCCGCCGCGCCCGCGACCCCGTGGGCGCGCGAGCGCATGCCGGCATAGCGGCGTGCCATCCGCTCGTGCGCGGGGTGCGTGGATGTCGTCGCCTCGCCGGCCAGCGCGCTGAACAGGGCGAGATAGCCCGGCTGCTCCGCATTGCGCCGGGCGATGTCGACCGCCGTGATCGGATGGTCGACGCGCTCGTGCGCGAGGAACCAGCTCTCGTTCGCGGCCTCGAGACGTTCGACGAGCTCGCGGAGCACGTCGTCCTTCGAGGAGAAGTGGCGCAGCAGCCCGGGATGGCTGATGCCGACGGCCGCGGCGATGTCCCGCAGCGAGGTGGCGCGATAGCCCGCCTCGACGAACAGGACGGCGGCGGAGTCCAGGATCTGCTGCCGTCGTCGCTCGCCGCGCGGCGTGCGCGCAACGGGAGTCGTCGTGGTGGCCATCAGCATCCTCTCCATCGAGGCTATCGGGCGGCTGCGCCCGCCCCTGACGCTACCACCCGGTCGATAAATAGTTACCAATCGGTCGGGTATTGGTGTAGCGTACTGCCGACGCCGCGTCACGGTCGACGCGCGGAAGGCGTCGGACGCGAAAAGGACACGACATGACAGAGCTGTCGCCGGGCGCCCAAGAGGCGATCATCGGTACCCGAGGATTCCGAGCGCCGGGAGCCGCCCCGCGGCGCACTCCCCGCTTCTACACGCCCGGTCTGGCGGCGGTGAACTTCGGCGTCTACATCGCCCTGCTGACCCCGGTGCTCGTGTCGATGGCCTTCAAGGTCGAGCACATCTCCGCGGAGGGCGAGGCCACCGGGAACCTCGGCCTCATCCTGGGCGTCGGCGCGCTGTTCGCGCTGATCGCCAACCCGCTCGCCGGGCGCCTGTCGGATCGCACGACCTCCGCGTTCGGCATGCGCCGTCCGTGGATCCTCGGCGGCGCGATCGTCGGCCTCGGCGCGTTCCTGCTCATCGGCGCCCCGCCACCTCGGTGTGGGTCGTCCTGATCGGCTGGTGCCTTGCGCAGACGTCGATGAACGCACTGCTGGCGGCCGCCAACGCCACCCTCCCGGACCAGGTGCCCACCGCGCACCGGGGCAAGGTCTCCGGCATCATCGGCATCACCACGCCGGTCGGCATCCTCGCCGGCAGCTTCCTCATGAACTTCATCTCCGACGACTTCCTGCGCTTCGTCGTGCCGGCCGCGATCGCGCTCGTGCTCGCCGTCGTCTTCGTGGTGATGCTCAAGGACCGCCGGCTGACCGTGAAGCCGGCGCATCGGTTCACGATCGGGCAGTTCTTCGGCTCGTTCGTGTTCAACCCCGTCACGCACCCCGACTTCGGCTGGACGTGGCTGACCAAGTTCTTCGTCATGTTCGGCTACGCCGGCATCGCGACCTACCTGCCCTACTACCTGGTCACCAGCTTCGGTCTCGACGAGCAGGCCGCGATCAGCACGATCCTCATCGCGAACCTCGCCTCCATGGCCGCCATGATGATCTCCAGCCCGATCGGCGGCATCCTCTCCGACAAGATCGGCAAGCGGCGTCCGTTCGTCGCGATCGCGGGCGTCATCATGGTCGTCGGGCTCGTGCTCCTGGCGTTCGCGCCCAGCATCCCCGTGCTCATCCTGGCGCAGGCGATCATCGGCCTCGGCGCCGGGTCGTTCCTGTCCGTCGACCTGGCCCTCGCGACGCAGGTGCTGCCCAACCCCGACGACGTGGCCAAGGACCTCGGCGTCCTCAACATCGCCAACGCCCTCCCGCAGTCGATCGCGCCCGCCGTCGCCCCGGCGATCATCGCGGTCGGCTCGGCGACCGCCCTCGGCGGCTACACCACCTGGTACCTGTTCGGCGCGCTCGTCGCGCTCGCCGGCGCCGTCCTCGTCTACCGCATCAAGGGAGTGAAGTGACCATGTCGGATGTAACCACCGGCCGCCCCTGGCTCGACGCCGGCCTGCCCGTCGCCGAGCGGGTCGAGCTGCTGCTGGCGGAGATGACCGTCGAGGAGAAGGTCGGCCTGTTCTTCCACACCATGATCACGATGGGCCCGGACGGCGAGCTCTCCGACGGCGATCCCGCCTTCGGCCTGCCCTCGACCGACGAATACGTGTCGGTGCGGCACATGAGCCATTTCAACCTGCTCGGCGTCGCCCCCTCCGCCGGGGCGATCGCGAGGTGGCACAACGCGCTGCAGGAGCTCGCCGCCCGGACCCGTCTCGGCATCCCGGTGACGATCTCCACCGACCCGCGGCACTCGTTCAGCGAGAACCCCGGGGCGGCGATGATGGCCGGTCCGTTCTCGCAATGGCCGGAGCCGCTGGGCCTCGCCGCGACGCGCGACGCCGAGCTGGTGCGCGCGTTCGGCGACATCGCACGGCGCGAGTACACCGCCGTCGGCATCCGCGTCGCCCTGCATCCGCAGGTCGACCTCGCGACCGAGCCGCGCTGGGCGCGGGCGCTGCAGACCTTCGGCGAGGACGCGGACCTCACCGGCGAGCTCGGCGCGGCGTACGTGCGCGGATTCCAGGGCGAGACGCTCGGCGCCGGCTCGGTCGCGACGATGGTCAAGCACTTCCCCGGCGGGGGTCCGCAGAAGGACGGCGAGGACCCGCACTTCCCGTACGGCCGTGAGCAGGTCTACCCGGGGGACGCGTTCGAGCTGCACCTGAAGCCCTTCGCCGCCGTGTTCGAGGCCGGCGCGAGCCAGGTGATGCCGTACTACGGGATGCCGGTGGGCACCGCCTACGAAGAGGTCGGGTTCGGGTTCAACAAGTCCGTCCTCACCGGCCTGCTGCGGGAGCGGTTCGGCTTCGACGGCATCGTCTGCACCGACTGGGGCCTGGTCAGCGACGCCGAGATCTTCGGTCAGCCGTTCCCGGCCCGTGCCTGGGGCGTGGAGGGCCTGTCCCGCCCGGAGCGGGTGAAGAAGATCCTCGACGCCGGCGTCGATCAGCTCGGCGGGGAGTCGTGCACCGACGTGCTGCTCGAGCTCGTGCGCTCGGGCGAGGTCGCCGAGGAGCGCCTGGACGTCTCGGTGCGACGACTGCTGCGCGAGAAGTTCGTGCTCGGGCTGTTCGAGAACCCGTACGTGGACGTCGAGGCCGCCGACGCGATCGTCGGCAACGCGGAGTTCCGTGCGGCCGGGTTCGCGGCCCAGCAGGCGTCGGTCGCCGTGCTGTCGAACGAGGGCGTGCTGCCGTTCGCACGCGGCGTGAAGCTCTACGTCGAGGGGATCCCCGCCGAGTCGGCGGCCGCATACGGTGAGGTCGTGGCGACTCCGGCCGAGGCGGACCTGGCGATCCTGCGGGTGCAGGCTCCGTACGAGGAGCGCGGGACGATGTTCGAGAACTTCTTCCACGCGGGCTCGCTCGACTTCGCGCCGGAGACGCTCGCGCACATCGCGGAGGTGTCGGCATCCGTGCCCACTGTCGTGGACGTGTTCCTGGACCGTCCCGCGATCCTCGCCCCGGTGGTGGATGCCGCAGCCGCGGTCACCGCGAACTGGGGCGCCAGCGCGGCCGCTCTGCTGGACGTGCTGTCGGGCGAGGCCCCTGCGCGCGGCAGGCTGCCGTTCGACGTGCCGCGCTCGATGGCGTCGGTCTCGGCGAGCCGTCCCGACGTGCCCTTCGACACCGAGGACCCGCTCTTCCGCTTCGGCCACGGTCTGGAGCTGTAGTCCCGCGCGCGCCCCCTTCCACCGTCTCGATTCTGAGGAGATCCGGGATGCCGAGGGCCTTCGCCCCCGGCATCCTCCTCAGGAACCCGGATCTCCTCAGAATCGGCGGAACCGGGAGCCGGGCGGTGCCTCCAGGGTCTTCTCCCCAGGCCGCCCGGGTTGCCGCCGCATCCACAATCGGCGGTCGATGTGTCCGTCGCGTCGTCCCCCTCGCCACGCTGGGGAGATGACCGCCGACCGCACCGTCCAGCGCATCGCCGAGGCGCTCGCCCTTGCGCGACGCGAGGGCGGCGTCACGCGCGTCCGGCTGCTGGTGGCGCACGGATGCAGCCCGCACGTGATCGCGACGGCGGTGGATGCCGGGGCGCTGCGGCGCGTGCGCAAGGGGTGGGTGGCCCTCCCCGATGCCGATCCCTTCCTGGTCGCCGCGGCGCGGGCCGGTGTCGTCCTCACATGTGTCACCCAGGCTCAACGGCGGGGGCTCTGGGTGCTCCACGACGGTGAGCCGCACCTCGGCGCGTCACCGCACGCAGGAGGCGTGTGCCCGGGGAAGGGGCACGTGCACTGGGCGCTCCCTCCGGTCGCACGGCATCCCGACCGGCTCGAGGATCCGATCGAGAACGTGCTGGCCCTCGTCGCCGCGTGTCAGCCGTACGAGCGGGCCCGCGCGATCTGGGAATCAGCGCTCCGCCGCGGCGACGTCGACCTCGCCGCGATGAGGCGGTTGCCGCTGGGTCCCGTCGCGCGCGAGCTGTGCGACGACGTGACGCCGTGGTCCGACTCCGGGCTCGAGACGATCGTCGTGACGCGGCTGCGATGGCTGCGGCTGCCGATCGTGCCGCAGGCGTGGATCCTCGGACATCGCGTGGACTTCCTGATCGGCAAACGACTCGTGCTGCAGATCGACGGCGGCCATCACGTCGGGGCGCAACGGGCATCGGACATCGCACACGACGCGACGCTCGCCCTCCACGGGTACCACACGATCCGGGTCACGTACGCACAGGTCATCGACGACTGGCCCTTCGTGCAGGACCTCATCATGCGCGCGATCGCCCAGGGGCTGCATCTCGCACGGTGACGGGCTCACCGCGCCGTGACCGATCCCGCCCGTCGTGCGGCATCCCGAGCGTCTCGATTCTGAGGAGATCCGGGATGCCGAGGGCCTTCGCCCCCGGCATCCTCCTCAGGAACCCGGATCTCCTCAGAATCGGCGGAGCCGGGAGCCGGGAGCCGGGTGCCGGGAGCCGGGGAGCGGTGTGGGGTCCGCACAATCCGAGGACGCCACCTGCCCGGTGCGAGTTGTGCGGCTGGTCCAACCGAGTTGGGCGGATGTTGTGGGAGTCCTACGGTCGATAGCGACTCCGTCCGCACACCGAAAGGTGACGTCATGGCCGACGCCCTCATCCGTTCGAAGAAGCCCGCCGCGAGCACCCGCACCCCGGCCGGCGGCGCCCCGACCGCGCCGCACAGCGCGCAGGAGGCCGCCGAGCCGCGCATCGACGTCGACGCCGTCACCGACATGCTCCTGGGCACCTGGGGGCGCACGCGCCGTGAGGCGCGCGAGATGATCAAGGACCCCGCCTTCTGGCAGATCAGCGGCCAGACCGTCGCCGAGCACCGCGAACGAGTGCTCGGACAGCTCCGCCTCCTGGTCGAGAACGGCGCATCGGCGCGGGCGTACCCGGTCGAGTACGGCGGCCTCGGCGACAACGGCGCCAACATCGCCGGATTCGAGGAGCTCGTGCTCGCCGACCCGAGCCTGCAGATCAAGGCCGGGGTGCAGTGGGGCCTGTTCGGCGCCGCCATCCAGCAGCTGGGCACGAAGCGGCACCACGACGCCTGGCTGCGGGATGCCGCCGACCTCACCCTCCCCGGTGCGTTCGCCATGACCGAGACCGGCCACGGCTCGGACGTCGCCGCCATCGGCACGACCGCCACCTACGACCCGGACACCGAGGAGTTCGTGATCCACACCCCGTTCCGCGGGGCGTGGAAGGACTACCTCGGCAACGCCGCGCTGCACGGCAAGGCTGCGACCGTGTTCGCCCAGCTGATCACCGGCGGCGTCAACTACGGCGTGCATTGTTTCTTCGTGCCGATCCGCGACGAGAACGGCGAGTTCCTCCCCGGCGTCGGCGGCGAGGACGACGGCGTCAAGGGCGGCCTCAACGGCATCGACAACGGCCGGCTGCACTTCGACCGGGTGCGGGTGCCGCGGTTCAACCTCCTCGACCGATACGGCCAGGTCGACGCCTCCGGCGCCTACTCCAGCGACATCCCGAGCCCGGGGCGACGCTTCTTCACGATGCTCGGAGCGCTGGTGCAGGGCCGGATCTCGCTCGACGGCGCGTCGACCACGGCCGCCGCGCTCGCGCTGAAGATCGCGGTGACCTATGGCAATCAGCGTCGCCAGTTCGACTCCGGCGCCGGCACGCCCGAGGTCGTGCTGCTCGACTACGGCAAGCACCAGCGCCGGCTCATCCCGCGGATCGCGACCGCCTACGCGCAGGCCTTCGCGCACGACGAGTTCCTGCGCAAGTTCGACGGCGTGTTCAGCGGTCGCACCGACACGCCCGCCGAGCGGGAGGATCTCGAGACCCTCGCGGCCTCCCTCAAGCCGCTGAGCACGTGGAACGCGCTCGAGACCATCCAGGACTGCCGCGAGGCGTGCGGCGGTTCCGGCTTCCTCGCCGAGAACCGGCTCACCGGGCTCCACCACGACCTCGACGTGTACGCGACCTTCGAAGGGGACAACAACATCCTGCTGCAGCTGGTCGGCAAGCGTCTGCTGGGCGACTTCGCGAAGCAGTTCACGGGGGCGGACGCCGGCACGCTCGCGCGCTACGCCGTGGGACAGACGGCGGGCAAGCTGTTCCACGGCGCGGGCCTGCGCCGCCTCGGGCAGACCGTCGCAGACCTCGGCTCGACCGCGCGCTCCGTCGAGCTCGGCCTGCGCGAGGACGCGCAGCACGAGCTGCTCGCCGGTCGCGTGCAGCAGATGGTCGCCGACCTCGCCGCCCGGCTGCGGCCGGCGTCCAAGCTGTCGCCGGCCGCTGCCGCCGCCCTGTTCAACGAGAACCAGGCCGAGCTGATCGAAGCCGCCCGGGCCCACGGCGAGCTGCTGCAGTGGGAGGCGTTCACGGACGCCCTGCACGCGGTCACCGACGGCGGCACGCTGCGGGTGCTCACCTGGCTGCGTGACCTGTTCGGCCTCTCACTGATCGAGAAGCACCTCGCCTGGTATCTGATCGCGGGGCGGCTGTCCGCGCAGCGGGCGGCGTCCGTCACCCGCTACATCGACCGGCTGTGCGCCCGGCTGCGCCCGCACGCGCAGGATCTCGTGGACGCCTGGGGCTTCGCGCCCGAGCACGTGCGTGCGCCCATCGCTTCCGGCGCCGAGCGTGCGCGGCAGGAGGAGGCCGCCGCGTACTACGCCGCGCTCGCCGCGTCGGGCGAGGCCCCGGTGTCGGAGAAGTCGCTGCACAAGAAGCGATAGCGCGCGGTGAGCGATCTGGTGACCGGCGCCGACGGACGCGCACGCTGCGGCTGGGCGGGCGCGGATGCGGAGTACACCCGCTATCATGACGAGGAATGGGGCGCCCCGCTGCACGGCGACCGGGCGCTGTTCGAGAAGCTCAGCCTCGAGGGGTTCCAGGCGGGGCTCAGCTGGATCACGATCCTGCGCAAGCGCCCGCGGTTCCGCGAGGTGTTCGCGCACTTCGAGCCCGTCGCGGTCGCGGCGTTCGGCCCCGGCGACGTCGAGCGCCTGATGGCGGACGCCGGCATCGTCCGCAACCGCGCCAAGATCGAGGCCGTGATCGGCAACGCCGCCCTGGTCGCCGCCATGCCGGCCGGCGAGCTCGACGCCCTGCTGTGGTCGTTCGCGCCGGCATCCGCCGGACCGCGTCCGCGTGCGCTCGCGGACCTGGTCGCGACCACCCCCGCCTCGAGGGCGCTCAGCCGCGAGCTGCGTCGCCGCGGCTTCCGGTTCGTGGGCCCCACGACCATGCACGCGCTGATGCAGTCGGCGGGCATGGTCGACGACCACCTCGCCGGCTGCTGGCGCGCTGAGCTCAGCGGCCGGCGTCGAACAGGTGGCGCCCGCCGTGGCTGAGCACCTTCACGACGACCCCGCGCCGGCGCAGCTCCGCGACCGTGCGGGTCTCCTCGTCGATGTCCCGGCCGAGCGCGTGCACGCTGGTGACCACGACGACGTCGCCGGTGCCGAGGCTGCCGAACAGCCGCGTCAACCGCTGCTCCCAGCTCTCCAGGGTCTCCGGCGCCGGATGGCGGAAGCCGTGGATCGGCACCCCGAACCGAGCGAGCTGCTCCCGCTGCAGGGCGACCGACGGCATCCCCTCGCGCGTGACGACGATGCCGACGAGGCGGGCGCCGGCCGGCCGGGCCCGCCACCAGTCGTGATCCTGCTCGTGGAAGCACGTCGGGCACTCGGCGGCGACGTGCGGCAGCGTGAGCGGGCTCGTCTCCGGGGCTGATCCCTCGGACGCCGGGTGCGCATGCGTCGCGGTCATGGCCGTCCTCCTCGTGCGTCCATTCTCCCCCCGGGATGCTCGGAGCCGTTCACTCGGCCGCCCCGCCGGCGATCTTCAGCTCGAGACTGATCTGATCCGCATCGAGCTCCGCCAGCGTCCGACGCAGCAAGGACGTGCGATAGCGGCCGGACGCGGTCACCTCGACCAGCCGGCGCCGCTGCGCCTCGATCAGCGCCAGGCGCAGCCGCAGGAACTCCTGCGCGGTGGCGGTGGCGGCCTCGTCGGGCGGCTCGACGAACCGCTCACCCGCCCGGCGCACGATCTCCGCGTCGAAGGGCGTGCCGTCGCGGTGCCGCAGCGCCGGGTCGCGCAGGGCGGCCGACGCCGCCTCGCGCAGCTCGTCCTGCAGCTGATCGGCCTGGTCGCCGTCCTCCGTCTCGCCCGCCTCCGTGCCACGGATGCCGAGCAGACGCACCAGCGGGACGAGCGTGAAGCCCTGCACCAGGAGGCTCACGGTGGCGAGCATGAACGCGACGAACACCAGCAGCGCCCGGTGGTCGGTGTCGGTCGGCAGCGTCTGGGCGGCGGCGAGGGTCACCACCCCCCGCATCCCCGCCCACACGATGACCGCTCCGTGCTTCCAGCCCAGCGGCGAGTCGCGGTAGTAGTCGAGATCGGCGCCCATGCGGGTCACCCGGCGACGGATGCCGGTGAGCCGTCGCTCCCGCCTCACCGGATCGTCCGGCAGAGCCGGCGCCCGGCGTCCCGCCCGTTCCTCCGCCGGCGGATCCTCCCCGCGCTCCATCGCGTCCAGGCGCGAGCCGATCCGGTCGAGGTCGATCCGCGCGTACCTCCGGGCACGGGCGCCCTGCCGCCACAGCAGGAACGTCACGTACGCGCCGCGCACGACGACGATGATGCCCAGCGAGGCCAGCGCGAGCCAGGTGCCGTGCCAGAGCCCGTCGTGCTCCGCGAAGTTCTTGGTCACGACGTCGGAGAGCTCGAGTCCCATGACCAGGAACACGCCGCCCTCGAGGATCAGCTCGATCGTGCGCCAGTTCAGCCGGTCGCTCATGCGCTGCTCCGCCGTCAGCCACCGCGCCGACCCCTGGCCGGTGACGATGCCGGCGACGACGGCCGCGACCAGTCCCGAGCCCCCGAGCTCCTCGGTCGGCAGGTAGGCGATGAACGGGAGCGCGAAGCTGAGCGCCGTGTTGGCGGCCGAGTTGGCGACCCACGCGCGGACGCGCAGATTCACCCATCCGACGACCGCGCCGATGATCACGGCGATCACGACGCCCCAGACGAACGCCCCGACGGCCACGCCGAACGAGAAGCTGGCGGCGATCGCGGCGGTGGCCGTGCGCAGCAGGACGAGCGCGGTGGCGTCGTTGAGCAGGCTCTCGCCCTCGAGCAGCGTCACGACCCGGGGGGAGATGCCCATCCGCTTGACGATCGAGGTCGCCACGGCGTCCGTCGGGCTGAGGATGGCACCCAGCGCGATGCCCAGCGGCAGGCTCAGCCCCGGGATCGCCCAGGTGAAGAAGAAGCCGAGGATCACGGCGCTGAGCACGACCAGCAGCACCGACAGCCCCGCGATCGGCGTGAAATCGCGCCGGAACTCGATGGCCGGCAGGTTGATCGCCGAGGAGTACAGCAGCGGCGGCAGCACGCCGACGAGGATCCAGTCCGGATCGATCGTCCCCAGATTCGGGACGAACGGCACGACCGCCAGCAGCAGCCCGATCGCGACGAGCACGAGCGGGGACGCGATGTTCATGCGCTGGCCGAGCGCGGTGACCACCGCGATCAGGACGACGCCGACCACGACGACGATCAGGTGCTCCATCCGCGCCTCCCCTCGTCGGATCCGCCCGGATCCGTGTCTGCGCCCGGTCCGCACAGTACCGTGAGCCTATGACGGTGAGCGAGCTCGACGATGTGCTGTACCCACCCATCGAACCGTATGAGACCGGCACGCTGCTGGTCGGCGACGGCCACCGCCTGTACTGGGAGCAGTCCGGCAACCCCGAGGGCAAGCCGGCGGTGTTCCTCCACGGCGGGCCCGGCGGGGCGACCAGCGACTGGCACCGCCGGTTCTTCGACCCCGAGCGGTACCGCATCGTGCTGTTCGACCAGCGCGGATGCGGCCGCTCCACCCCCCACGCGAGCGCCCCCGACGCCGACCTCGCCTACAACACCACATGGCACCTGGTGGCGGACATCGACCTGCTGCGGCGCAACCTCGGAATCGAGAGGTGGCAGGTCTTCGGGGGATCCTGGGGCAGCGCGCTCGCCCTGGCCTATGCGCAGGCGCACCCCGACGCGGTGAGCGAGATCGTGCTGCGCGGGATCTTCACGCTGCGCCGTCACGAGCTGGAGTGGTTCTACGAGGGCGGCGCGAGCGCCATCTTCCCCGATCTGTGGGAGGACTACCTGGCGGCGATCCCGGTGCTGGAGCGGGCGCGGATGATCGAGGCCTACCACCGGCGGCTCAGCGACCCCGACCCGGCCGTGCACCGCCCGGCGGCGCTCGCCTGGACCACGTGGGAGGCGGCGACCCTCACGCTGCGCACCGACCCCGGCACGGTCGGCGCCATGACCGACCCGGACGCGGCGACGGCGTTCGCCCGCATCGAGAACCACTTCTTCGTGCACCACGGCTGGTTCCGGGAAGGGCAGCTCATCGAGGACGCCGCTCGCATCCGCGACATCCCCGGTGTGATCGTCCAGGGCCGCTACGACGTGTGCACGCCGATCATGACGGCATGGGATCTGCACCGCGCCTGGCCGGAGGCGGAGTTCGTGGTCGTGCCGGATGCCGGCCATGCGGCGAGCGAGCCCGGTATCGCGGCGGCGCTGCGCGCCGCGACCGATCGGTTCGCCGCGGCGGCCGACGACGAGGACGTCGACCGTGGATGACGAGCTCGAGTCCGCCGAGCTCCGCATGACGGAGCGGTCGCTGGCCCGCAACCGGCTGGGCGCCGAGCCGATGTCGCCGCAGGCCGCCTACCGGATCGTGCACGACGAGTCGCTGCTGGACGGCAACGCTCGTCTCAACCTCGCGACCTTCGTCACGACCTGGATGGACGACGAGGCCGACCGGCTGTACGCCGAGACGTTCGACAAGAACATGATCGACAAGGACGAGTACCCCTCGACCGCCGCCGTCGAGGACCACTGCTGGCGCATCCTCGCCGACCTGTGGCACGCCCCCAGCGCCGACGACGCGATCGGCACCTCGACCACCGGATCCAGCGAGGCGTGCATGCTCGCCGGCCTCGCCTTCAAGCGGCGGTGGCAGCACGCGCGCCGCGCGGCGGGGAAGGACACCGCCACGCCGAACCTCGTGATGTCGGCCGCCGTGCAGGTGTGCTGGGAGAAGTTCTGCAACTACTGGGATGTGGAGATGCGGCTCGTCCCGATCAGCGCAGAGCATCCCGTCCTCGACGGCCACGACCTCGAGTCCTACGTCGACGAGAACACGATCGGTGTCGTCGCGATCATGGGGGTGACCTACACCGGGGCGTACGAGCCGGTGCGGGAGATCGCCCGGGTCCTCGACGGCATCCGCGACAGGTCCGGCCTCGACGTGCCGATCCACGTCGACGGCGCCTCCGGGGCGATGATCGCGCCGTTCCTGCAGCCGGACGTCGAATGGGACTTCCGGCTCGAACGCGTGCACTCGATCTCGACGTCCGGCCACAAGTACGGCGGCGTCTACCCGGGCCTCGGCTGGATCGTCTGGCGGGAGCAGCGGTGGCTGCCCGACGATCTGGTGCTGCGCGTCTCCTACCTCGGCGGCGACATGCCGACCTTCGCGCTGAACTTCTCGCGGCCAGGGGCCCAGGTGCTGCTGCAGTACTACCTGTTCCTGCGGCTCGGGTTCGCCGGCTACACGGCCGTGCAGCAGGGCGCGCAGGATGTCGCGGTGCACCTCTCCCAGGCGATCGGGGCGATGGCGCCGTTCCGGCTCATCAGCGAGGGACGCGACATCCCCGTGTTCGCGTGGGCGATGGTCGACGGCCACACCGAGAACTGGGACCTGTACCACCTGAGCGACCGGCTGCGGATGCGCGGCTGGCTGGTGCCGGCCTATCCGCTGCCCGCGGACCTGCAGCAGATCACGGTGGCGCGCATCGTGGTGCGACGCGACCTGTCCATGGACATGGCCGACAAGCTGCTCGCCGACATCGTCGCCGAGGTCGCCTACCTCGACCGGCTCACCTCGCCCATGCCGAAGGAGGGCCGCCGGCCCTCCTTCCACCACTGAGACCGCCCGTTCGGCGCACCGCGTCAGGCGCGCATCGCCCGGGCGAGGGTGGCGGCCAGGCCCAGCGGACTGTGATCGACGAGGTAGCGCGTGAGCCCCTCGCTCACGGCGCTCGCCGTGCGCGAGCTCACGAACCACGGCGGCTTGGGCAGCACGGTGAACCCGCCGCCGGACAGCGACCGCGGGAACGGGCGGAACGGCCCGCGCAGGATCGATCGCTCGACGTCGGGCACGAGGCTCGTGTTGTGGACGACGCCGATGCCGCTGCCGACGTCGGCGAGCGTCGATCCGGGGAACGCACCCCAGGACAGCACCGGGGTCGCGAACAGCACGCCGGTCCAGGTGTTGATCGCGATGCCGCCGTAGCGCAGGCCGGCGATCGCCGCCTCGAAGCCGGCGCCGAGCGCCGCCTCGGTCTCCGGATCGATCAGCACGTTGGCGCCGAGCGTGCCGGCGAGGCGGTCGTTCGCGTGAGCGACCGCGACATCCAGGAACTCCTGGCCGAGCCCCGGCAGCTCGACCACACCCAGCACGGGAGAGAAGTACTCGGTCTGCTCGAGCGCGGCCGGATCCTGGTCCGCCGTGAGCTCGACCAGCCGGCGCGTGCCGTCGCCGCAGCGGATCGCGGCGGGATAGTCGGCGTCCGCGGCGGCGAGCTTGTCGTCGCTGCGCGGATACCAGACCGGACGGGCCGGCGCCGCCGAGTACGCGTCGTGCAGGGCGCGCAGGAAGGCCTCGCGCTGCGGCCAGTCGCGGGAGACGAGCACGACCTGGCCGGCGATGCAGTTGTGCCCGCTGTTGTGCAGGCGCATCGTCACGATGTGCTCGGCCTGGTAGCGCAGATCGGCATCGCTCCACCGGCCCGGCACCACGATGATCGGCGAGACGCCGCCCAGCTCGGCCGTGATCGGCACCCGCAGGCGCGGCTCGGCGCGCTCGGCATCCGCGCCCCACACGATCGCATCGAACGTGGCCGCCGATCCGGTGATGTGCACGTGGCTGATCTCGCCCCGCCCGGTGAGATAGGCGCCGACGTCGCCGCCACCGGTCGCGATGCGCACGAATCCCGGCTCGATCAGGGGCGCCAGCGCCTGCGCGAACACCGGCACCAGCGGATCCTGCGTCGGGTTGAGCTTGAGCAGCGAGACACGGCCGAACGCGAGCAGCTCGTACAGCACGTCGAGCACCGGGATGGCGGAGATGTTGCCGGCGCCGAGCACGAGGCCGATCTCCGCCGGAGAGGCGGGATGCAGTTGCGCGAGTCCCGCGCCGCGCACGGCCTCGGCCGCGGTCACCCCGGGACGCAGCCAGATCTCGCCGGTGAAGCCGGACAGCAGCAGCCGGTCGGTCGCCGACGCAGGGTACACGTGGGCCCGGACACGACCGCCCGGCGCCTCGTCGATCGTGACGCCGTCCAGCGGGCTCCCGCCGCGCGCCAGTGCGCGCAGCGTCCGCAGGTAGCCGTCGAGCGCGCCCAGCACGGCATAGGGACCGGCGAGCCATTCCTCGCCGCGCAGCGGATGGTCCGGTGTCAGGCCCTTGGCCGCGGCCGCGGCATCCGCCCACTCCGACGCGACCGAGGCGACCGCGCGTCGCAGCTGCGTGAGCAGCGTGGCGCGCTGTCCCAGGGCGAGCAGCGACCAGGCGCGGGCGCCGGTGCGCAGGGACTCCAGGTCGTGGTCGATCTGCGCCCGCACGTGCTCCGGGACGGGTGGGGCGGCAGTGGTCACGGCGCTCTCCTTCGTGCGGGGATCCCAGCCTAGCGAGGGCTCGCGATCACCTCACCCCGCCGGCGCACGGTCAGAGAAGGGAGAGCTCGCGCAGCTTCGCCTCGACGTCGGCGTTGCTCGGCTCGACCTGATGCGTGGCGTCGGGATAGACCACGACCGGGATGTTCGTCCGTCCCGAGATCTCGCGCGCGACCTCGGCGGCGGCCGGCTCGGCGTCGAGGTCGATGTACTCGTAGGCGACGCCGAGCTCGTCGAGCTGGGCCTTCGTCCGTCGGCAGTCGCGGCACCATTCGGCGCCGAACATGCGGACGGCGGCGGGGTCATCGTTGCTCATGCCACCAGGGTACGGGGCCGGGCGCAGGCCGGGGCCGCTGCCTGGGAACAGCCCGGCGTTATCTAACGGATTGCTGTGACTTCCGTTCTGAGCAGGGGTTTGCGCGAGGGCACATGCCACGATGGATATGTCGTTCGGTCCCCGAGCGTTCGTTCCATCGCACGGAGGCGGATGTACATGCAGGTCACGGTCGTCGTCCCGACGTTCAACGAAGCCCCCAACGTCGCAGAGCTCGTGCAGCGCATCGCCGCCTCCGCACACGGCTACGAGGTCGACGTCCTGTTCGTCGACGACTCGACCGACGACACCCCCCGCGTGATCGAGAAGGTCGCGGCCTCGGCCCCGATCCTGGTGCGCCTGATCCACCGCACCGACAAGGCCGGCGGTCTGAGCGGCGCCGTCACGACCGGCATCCGCGAGGCCGCCTCGGACGTCTGCGTCGTCATGGACGGCGACCTGCAGCACCCGCCGGAGGACATCGCGCGGCTGGTCACCCGCTACCGTCGCGGCGACGTCGACCTGGTCGTCGCCTCCCGGTACACCGAGGACGGCCAGTCGGACGGACTCGACGGCGGCTCGCGCGTGCTGGTCTCCCGCGGCTCGACGATGCTGACCAAGGCGATGTTCCCGATCCGGCTGAAGGATGTCACCGATCCGATGACCGGCTTCTTCCTGGTGGATCGGGGCGCGCTCGACCTGGCGCAGCTCAAGCCCCGTGGCTTCAAGATCCTGCTCGAGATCCTCGCCCGCGAACCGCTGCGGGTGGCCGAGATCCCGTTCGCGTTCGCCGCGCGTCACGCCGGCGAGTCGAAGGCCTCCTTCGGCCAGGGGCTCAGCTTCATCCTGCAGCTGACCGCGCTGCGCTTCGGCAAGATGTCGCTGTTCGCGCTGATCGGCGCGTTCGGCGCCGTCGCGAACCTCGCGATCGTGTGGCTGCTGTCCTTCAACGGGGTCGGCAACACCATGTCGATGATCCTCGCCGCCGAGATCACGATCCTCGCGAACTTCCTGCTGCAGGAGCGGTTCGTGTTCCAGGACATGCGCGCCGAGGCATCCGGCGTGTTCAGCCGGTTCGCGAAGTCGTTCGCGTTCAACAACGTCGAGCTGATCGTCCGCATCCCGTTGACCGCTCTGATGATCTCGACGTGGCACCTGTCGGTCGTCATCGCGACCGCGATCACCCTCATCGCCGCGTTCGTGGTGCGGTTCCTGTTCCACTCCCTCGTGGTGTACGCGCCCCGCCGCGGCTCGGTCCGCAAGCCGTCGCCCGCGACCCGACTGGTCGAGGAGCTCGACCGCCAGTCGCTCTCGCCCGGCGAGCTCTGACCCCCGCGCCTCTCCCTCCCGCGAGACCGCATCTGCGCGCCGAGACCGTGGGGTGACCCCACGGTCTCGGCGTCCGGTTGCGGTCTCGCGAGGCGAGGCGGGGCGGACGGACCGGCGCGGCGGTACTGTGGCGGGGGCGACGACGCGATGTCGCCCCAGGTCGTCGGTCACGGGAGGGTGGAGCGGATGCCGCAGTCGCGCGGGGCGCCCGAGCCGCTCGCCGGCGAGGTCGACCTCGTGATCGGCGGGTGGCGGCACGAGCTGCCGGATGTCGACTTCTCGCCGCTCGAGGTGTTCTCGCGGCTGCGCCGGCTCGCTGCGGCGTTGCAGACCGAACGGGCGCGGTCGTTCGAGCGCGCCGGGCTGGAGACGGGCGAGTTCGAGATCCTCTCGAGCCTGTGCGTCGCCCCGCACGGCACGTCGACGCCGTCGGAGCTGAGCGCGCTCACGCGCACGCCGTCGGCGACGATGGCCAACCGGGCCGAGCGGCTCGAGCAGCGCGGCTATGTCAAGCGGCGCTGGAACCCCGACGACACCCGCAGCCGCATCGTGCGGATCACGCCCGAGGGACGGCAGGCCGCCGAGCGCGGGATGCGTGAGCTGGTCGCAGCCGAGACCCGCATGCTCGGCGCCCTCAGCGCCGAGCAGCGCGCCCAGCTCGTGGAGCTGCTGCGGGTGCTGGGGGCCGAGCCGGAAGCCCGGAAGGCGCACGAGACGACGAGGAGTCGCTGATGACGGTGCGCGTGGACCTGAACATCTCGCTCGACGGCTTCATGACCACGACCGACCAGACTCCGGAGAGCCCCTTCGGCGACGACTGGGGACGGCTCGTGGCGACCTACACGGGCACCCGGACGTTCCGCGAGCGGGTCCTGCACGACACATCGGGGGAGGGCACGACCGGGCTCGACGACGCGTATGCGAAGGAGTACTTCGCCGAGGTCGGCGCCGAGGTCATGGGCGCCGGCATGTTCGGGCTCCACACGTATCCCGACGATCCGGATTGGCGCGGCTGGTGGGGCGAGGACCCGCCGTTCCACGTGCCGGTGTTCGTGCTGACCCATCGCGCCCGTCCCGCGATCGAGTTCGCGGACGGCACGACGTTCCACTTCCTGACGGCGACGCCGGCCGAAGCCCTCGACCGTGCGCTCGCGGTCGCCGACGGCAAGGACGTGCGGATCGGCGGCGGGGCCACGGTGGTGCGCGATTTCCTGCGCGCAGGTCTCGTCGATCGGTTGCACGTCGCGATCGTGCCGATCCTGCTCGGTCGCGGCATCCGTCTCTGGGACGATCTGCGCGGCCTCGAGGCCGGGTACGACATCGCCGTCGAGGCCGCGCCGAGCGGCGTGACGCATCTCACCTTCCGGAGGTAGCCATGGCCGCCAGATTCGTCTACTGGATGAACGTGTCCGTCGACCTGATGATCGAGGGGGAGCCCGGCGAGCAGGGCGGCGGCGAGTGGATGCGGATCGGCGAGACGCTGCATCGCGAGTTCAACGCGCGGGCCCGACGTCTGTCGATGGCGATCGAGGGACGCGTCATCCACGAGATCATGGCGGAGTTCTGGCCGACGGCCGGTGCGGACGAGTCGCTGCCGGACTACCTGCGCGAGTACGGCGAGATCTGGACGAGGATGCCGAAGGTGCTCGTCTCCCGCACCCGCACCGCCGCGGACCACAACACCCGGATCATCGGCGGCGACGACGCCGTGGCGCAGCTCGCAGCGCTGAAGGACGAGGCCGAGGGCGACATCGGCGTCGGCGGCGCGAACCTGGCGACGCAGCTGCTGCGGGCGGGGCTTCTCGACGAGCTCCTGCTGTTCACGCACCCGGCGATCCTGGGCCGCGGGCGGCCGCTGTTCGACCCGCCGGTCGCGCCGGTCGAGCTGGACCTGCTCGAACAGGCCGAGTTCGAGGCGGGCGTCACGATGCATCGGTACGCGGTGCGTCGCGGGTGAGCGCGTGGCGCTGACGCGCGGGCCGAGCGCCTCTCACGACGTCGCGGTCAGGGCGTCCCGGAGCACGATCGCGTGGTTGACGCGCGGATCCCGCGCGGCATAGAGCAGGGTCGTCGTCGTGTGCGCGCGCACCGCGTCGCGCAGCTCGTCGAGGGCCGGATTCGTCGCCAGCTCGCCGGTGTAGCGCGCGGCGAACTCCGCGAAACGGGCCGGATCGTGCCCCCACCAGGTTCGCAGCTCCGGGCTGGGGGCGACGTCCTTCAGCCACAGGTCCAGGTCGGCACGCTGCCGGGTCAGCCCGCGAGGCCAGAGGCGGTCGACGAGCACCCGGTATCCGTCCTCCGGCTCGGGCGCGTCGTAGACCCGCTTGATCCGCAGCTCGCCGTCGGTCATCACACGCCTCCTGATGCGAGTAGGCTCCGAATAGACAGGACATTACTCCGGTTTATTGGAGCGAAGGACTCATGACGGCAGCGGCGGGCGTACAGATCGCGGCAGTGTTCGTCTGGCTCGGCATGGTGGCGGCGATCTCCTTCCTCGAAGCGCCGCTGAAGTTCCGGGCGCCCGGGATCACCGTGCCGCTCGGGGTCGGCATCGGCCGGCTGGTGTTCCGGGCGCTGAACATCGTCGAGGCGGTGCTGTGGCTCGTGATCCTGGCCGCGCTGCTGCTGCGTCTCGCCGACGCATCGGTGGCGCAGATCGTCCTGGTCGTGGCCGTCGGCGTGGATCTCGGGCTCGGCGCTCTGCTGGTGCGCCCGCTCATGGATCGCAAGGTGCTCGCCGAGGGGGCGGCATCCGGGGTGCCGCGGACGGTGCTCCACGGCGGCTACATCGGGCTGGAGGTCGTCAAGCTCGGCCTCCTGGCCGCGCTCGGCGTCGTCCTGCTCGCCGCCTGACACGAGCGATCGAGAGGAGACCGACCATGACCGAGCCGAGATCCGGCCACGTCGCGATCCGGCCCAGCATCCTGTACGTGGGCACGCCGGTGATGCTCATCGCGACCCGCAACCCCGACGGCTCCGCCAACCTCGCCGCCGCCAGCTCGTACTGGGCGCTGGGCCGGATGCTCGTGATCGGGTTGGAGGCGGACGGGCAGACCGCCGCGAACGTGACCGCGCACCCCGAGCTGACGGTCAGCTTTCCGCAGCCGGAGCTGTGGCCGGCGGTCGAGGCGATCGCCGACACCACCGGCAGCGATCCGGTGCCGGCGGCGAAGGCCTCCCGTTACCGGCATGTCGCCGACAAGTTCGCGGCCGCGGGCCTCACGGCGCAGGAGTCCGAGATCGTGGTGCCGCCGCGCGTGGCCGAATGCGCCCTGCAGCTGGAGGCCGTGGCCCGCCGGATCACCCCCGGACTCGGCGACTACCACCTGGTCGAGGCCGAGGTCGTGCGCGTCCACGCCATCCCCGAGATCGTGGTGCCCGGCACGGAGCACGTCGACCCGCGGGCGTGGCGTCCGACGATCTACAGCTTCCGTCACTATTACGGGCTGGGGCAGGAGCACGGCCATCGTCCCGCCAGCGACGTCGCCGGGAGGCCGGCATGACCGACATCGAGGATCGCGCGGACATCGAGGAGCTCGTGGTCGGGTTCTATCGTGCGGCGTTCGCCGATCCCACGCTCGGCCCGATCTTCACCGAGGTCGCGAAGCTCGACCTCGACCGGCACCTCCCGATCATGTGCGACTTCTGGGAGACGGTGCTGCTGCGCGCCGACAACTATCGCCGCAATGCGCTCCAGCTGCACCTCGACCTGCACGCCCGGCATCCGCTCACCGCCGACCACTTCGGGCGGTGGCTGGCGCTGTGGACTCGCGCCGTGGACGACCGCTTCGCCGGCCCGGTGGCCGACCGTGCGAAGGTGCAGGCGGTGACCATTGCCGGCTCCATGCTGCGACGCCTGGCCGGCCGCTCCGGCAGCGCATTCGAGACCATCACCCGCCGCGACGAGGGGGAGCACGCCGATGCCCGACACCTCCCCTGAGGCGAGCTCACGCGCGACGACGGCATCCGGCGCCCGCGCTCGCGTGCTCGGCATCCTGCGTGCGTCGCCCGTCCCGCTCGATGCCGCTGCGGTCGCAGAACGGCTCGACGTCCACGTCACGACGGCCCGATTCCACCTGGACCGGCTCGCGGACGCCGGACTCGTCGGCCGGAAGTCCGGTGGCGAGAAGCGGCGCGGACGGCCCCGCATCCGGTACGCCCCCGCCGGGGCCGCGCGCGACGAGGACTCCCGCGGGCAGCTCATCCACGTCCTCGCCGGCGCGCTCGCCGAGGATGCCTCCGGCAGCGCCGAGGCCCTCGCCGCCGGCCGCCGCTGGGCGGACGGCTTCGATCCGATCGACGGCGACCCGGTGCCTGCGCTCGTCGACGTGCTCGACGGCCTCGGCTTCGATCCCCACGCCGACGGCAGTCGGATCCGCCTCGACGCGTGCCCGTTCCGGGCCGTCGCCCGCGATCACCCGGAGGTGGTGTGCGCGGTCCATCGCGGCCTGATCGAGCGGCTCCTCAAGCCGACCGCCCTGCGGGCGCGGCTGGTGCCGTTCGTCGAGCCGGAGCTCTGCCTCGTCGCGCTCGGGCCGGCGCGGAATGAAGAAACCCCCTCGGTGTAGAAGCCACCTCGGGGGTTCCGTGGCTCCGACGGGCGTCGATCCCGTGACCTCACGATTTTCAGTTGTATTCGCGGGGTCAGTGGGTGCTCACGAGTGCTCGTTGGCCGCGTGATTTCGCGGAAGTCGTGCTCGTTGGGGGTGGCTGGTTCTGGGTGGTTTCAACCGAGTTCCCGGCCCGGGACCGGCCCAAAAGGGAGCCTCTAGCGCTTCACGCCGACCATACGGTTCCGCTAGCCGGTCCAACTCTTGTTGGCGTGCGAGTCGATGGGCGGATGTCGTCGACAACCTCTAGCGTGGCGTTATGTCGACCATTGTTGCTCCGTCTGTCACCGCCGGCAAGGAGGCGCTTGAGCGCTGGGAACTGACGGGGCGTAGGGCTTCTATAGTCGCCTGGTCCAGCATCGTCGGGTCTCTGGGCAGAGACGAATTGATGGGTGCGGGCGTCGACGAGGCTGTCCTCATTCCAGATTCAGACATCGTTGAACTTGTCGTGACACCCTCCTGTGATTGGGCGGGCGTTGCGGATAGCGTCGCTGCTCTCCAATCCGCCGGATGGATGGTAACGGTATTGACGCAGCTTGCGTCCCTCGGCGAGGCTCACAACGTGCTTGCGGGAACTGCGGTCAGCCTCCAGGGTTGCTGGCGAAACGAGGCCGGCTGGCGATTCAGCCCGGCAGAGATTGCGTAGATGTCACCGCCGCTCAATGCCCAGAACGTGATCGCGTTCATTTGGGACTTCGATAAGACGCTGACTCCTGGCTACATGCAGCAGCCCATTTTGACGCGTACGGGGTGGCTGCATCGACCTTTTGGAAGGAAGTCAACGCGTTAGTAGATCACTATCGGGGGCGTGGTCTGCAGGTGTCGAAGGACACCGCCTATCTCGGACACATGCTGACCTACATCGACGACGGACCGTTCGATGGCCTCACCAACGCTCGCCTACGAGAGCTCGGCGCGAGTGCCCCACTTGCTCCCGGAATGCCCGACTTCATGGACCGAATGCGCGCAGTTGTTCGGGATGACGCTCGATTCGCTCATCATGAAATCAAGGTCGAGCACTACATCGTTTCCACCGGGCTGCGACAGATGATCGAAGGAAACCCGATCCGATCCCATGTCGACGGGGTCTGGGCGTGTGAACTGCTTTCCGACCCGCCGACTGCGGGTTACCTCGAAACACTCGAGCACCTTGAGCTAAATGACAAGTTGACTCAGGTCGGGTACGCCCTGGATAACACGACGAAGACACGGGCCGTTTTCGAGATCAACAAGGGTTCGAACGTCGAGCCGACCCTGGACGTAAACGCTCGGATGGATAGCGATGAGCGGCGCGTCCCCATGCAGCACATGATTTACGTCGCGGATGGTCCGAGCGACGTTCCCGTGTTCTCCGTGGTCGGTGGGAGCGGAGGGCGAACTCTCGGAGTGTGGACGGACGCTGCCAACTACGCGAACGTGAAGCAGCTGCAGGACGACGGCCGCGTAAACAGCATCGCGAAGGCAGACTTCTCTGAAGGGAGTGAGGCAGATATGTGGTTGAGTGCCACGCTTCATTCGATCGCGACGCGAATCTGTGATACGAGAGATCGGAGGCTCGCGAGCATCACCGCACCGGGCGGCCACGTCGTCTGACCTCGGGGTGCGTGTCGCCGCCTCGCGGCCCGGCTCCCGAGCTGTCAACAGGTCCCGGTTAGGCTACGGGAGCCCCAGTAGCTCTGCGAGAAAACCACGCAAGGATCCCACGTGCCCCAGCCTCCTATGCTTCAAGCGCCGACAGTCACTCCCGTCGGGTCGGTTCCTGAGGGTAAGGTCGCGGACTACCTCACGGGTCGATACGTACGCGACACGGCCGAAGAATATGTTCGCCAGAACATCGAGAAGGCCCTCGTTCGTCAGTACAAGTACCCGCCCAAGGCCTGCGAACCGGAGTTCGCCATCAAGGTGGGCAGCAGCAAGAAGCGCGTAGACGTCGTCGTGTTCGACAGGGAGAACGAGCGTACCCAGGCGACGGCCTTCCTGCTCGTTGAGACAAAGAGAGCTGACGTAAAGCCCGGCAATAAAACTGACGGCGTCGGACAGCTTCAGTCGTACATGGCTGCCTGTCTGAATGTCCGATACGGCATGTGGACCAACGGTGACGATCGATTCTGCTTCGCCAAGCGGCCCGACGGCAAGGGTGGTTGGTCGTTCGAGGAAATCATCGACATTCCGGCGTTCGGGCAGTCGGAAGAGGACGCTCAGCGACCGAGTCGCAAGGACCTGAAGGTTGCCACAGCAGATAACCTGCTTTTCGCATTCCGACGTTGCCACAACTACATCGCCGCGCACGAGGGTAAGCAAAAGACAGAGGCGTTCTGGGAACTGCTGAAATTGATCTTCACGAAGATCGAGGACGAGCGGTCACCAAAGATCAACTTCTACGCGACCCCCAGTGAACGCGAGAATGCCACCGTGGCCACTGCGGCGAAGAAGCGGATCCAGGAGCTTTTTACGACCAAGGTGGTGAAGAAATACCCCACCATCTTCGACGCCAAAGATGAAGCGATCGATCTCAAACCATCCGTCGTTGCCTACGTGGTTACGCAACTTCAGGGCTACTCGCTTTTGGCGTCTCCCGTTGACGTCAAGGGAGTGGCGTACGAGGAGATCGTCGGGTCGAATCTTCGCGGTGACCGCGGCGAGTTCTTTACACCTCGGAACGCGTGCCGCATGGCAGTGACCATGCTCAATCCGCAGCCGGACGAGCGCGTGCTGGATCCATCGTGCGGAACCGGGGGGTTCCTGATCACCGCTATGAACCACGCCCTGGAGTTCGTAGAGCGGACGGAGCGCGCTCAGTGGGCCGACCCGACGATCGGGACAGATAGCGAGCGGCAGGAGCTCTACCGCCGGCGTCAGGAGTACCTGTCACAGTGTGTGTTGGGCATCGACTTGAACCCCGCCCTCGTCCGGGCTGCGAAGATGAACATGGTAATGAACAACGATGGCTCCGGCGGTCTGTGGCAGGCAAATTCGCTCGAGAACCCCCATCTCTGGAATGCGGAGCTTGCGAATCGGGTGCCTCTTGGAAGCGTTGATGTCATTGTTTCCAACCCTCCATTCGGCTCCAAGATCCCCATCGATGATGAGGCGACGCTAGTCCAGTACGATCTGGCCGCGGTGTGGGACCAGAGCGAGTCTGGGAACTGGAGTATCCGGCAAGATCAGCACGGGAACCGAGTGCTACAGAAGTCGCAGCCGCCGGAGATTCTCTTCATTGAGCGTTGCCTGCAATTGCTAGTTCCGGGAACGGGGCGCATGGCGATGGTCATTCCTAACGGGATTCTGAACAACCCCGGGATGGCCTATGTCAGGAGTTGGATCGTGCGGCACGCCCAAATTCTGGCCGTCGTCGACATGCAACGGGATCTGTTTCAGCCTGGTAACGACACACAAACTTCGATGGTGCTGATGCGACGGTTGGACGCGACCGAGGTCCAGGAGGCAGAAGCGCGCGGACTCGATTACCCACTTTTCATGGCGGTCGCCGAGAAAATTGGTCACGACAAGCGGGGCAACGTCATCTATCGCCGAACCGCTGATGGCGAAGATGCATTAGTCAGTCGAATCGAGGTTCTCACTGAGATCGATCCGACCACGGGGCTCGAGGTCCTACGCGAGGTGGAGGTGACTGAGCGTCAGATCGACGACGAACTGCCAGAGGTGGCGACTGCGTACCTTCGATGGCTCAGTGACCAGCAATGATCACTGTAAGTGTGCGGGCTCGCGCCGCGTTCGCAGAGGGCCGGCTAGACGCGAAGTATCACTCGTCAGAGGGCGTGCTCGCTGCTGAGCGAATCCTATTGTTGACGGCAGCTGGCACAGTTATCCGGCGCGTAGCTGGTTTTGCGGGGATTGGCGTCGTCGGGGCTACTTCAAGAAGCAAGCGTGTCTACGCAGCTGATGGCGAAGAGTCTCTGCCGTACCTCCGCCCCTACGACGTGTTCGATTATCTGCCCAAAGCGTCGGATCAACTTTCCGCAACGGGAAGCATCGGAGCGAGGGGACTCATTCCAGCTCGAGGCACCATTCTTCAAACGTGTTCGGGTAGAAACCTCGGTCCTCTCGCCTACGCGGACGCCTACTTGGCGAAGTTTGTCGTGAGCGATGACATGCTCCGCTTGCACATCGACGACGAGAGTGACCGGTTCTACACGCTCGCCTTTTTGAGCACGCAGACGGGACAGGCGCTGCTCACGCGCAGCAAGACTGGCAACGTCATTGATCACCTTTCCGCTGACGATCTCTCGGGTGTGGGAGTCCCCTTCTTCGAAAGTGAACTCACCGGCGCTGTCGTGCGACTCATGCGTGAGGCGATATTGGCGCGTGAGAACGCCCGTTTGACCCTCGATTCGTTGATCTCGCGTGTTCAAACCGAATTGCCGACTATGGAGAGGGGCAGTCCACTCAAGTCGGGGTGGTCCATGCGCGCTAGCGGATTACAGAGTCGAATGGATGCTGCTCACTGGGATCCTGTTGTTGTTCGGCTGCGCGCTGACCTCGCCGCGCGAGGTTGCCGACGGTTAGGTGAATTCGCGGACGTGCAGTTGCCAAACTGGTACAAGAGGCACTACGTCGGCGCTGAGCACGGAAGGCCGATCATCTCCGGCAGGCAGGTTCTCCAGGCTCGACCAGTACACCTGCAATACCTCGCGGAGCGGTCGCTCGATTTCGAGGAGTACGAGTTTGGTGCGGGCACGATCGCATTTGGCGCTAGGGGGCGCGCTGAGGACAGGCTGTCGCAGCCGACTCTCATCACACAAGACCGTGCGAGTTGGCTCGGCAGCGAGAACGTCATGCGTGTACGTCCGAAGGAGGGCGTCGATCCAGGCTGGATCTTCCTCGCGATGTCATGTAGCCAGGTGCAAGCGCAGGTGAAAGCCGGTACTTACGGCGCCGTGGTTGACGTTGTCGACGCTCGGCGTCTGCCAGACATTCTGATTCCGCCGCCAAACGAGGACCTCGCCCAGCAAGCGTCGCAGTGTTGGAAGGACTTCGAGTCTGCGAGAGCCCTTGAGGACGAAGCGATCGCGCTGATCCAATCGAGAATTGTCGCGGAAACGGCGTGAGGCGAGGTCCTGCGGCGACCGAGGAGCGCGCGGACCGGAGCGCAGCGAGGACCGCACGCACCGCAGTGTCGCCCCAGGACCTCGCGTTGCCGGCCGTCAGGCCGGCCTTGAACGAGTAAAGAAAGTTCTCACACATCGTCCTTTGCGCGCGAGCGACCGAGGCGTGCTCGAGCATCCCGAGTGCGCCTCGGTTGGTCTTCGTCGGCGCTGCCGGCGATCTTTTGGCGCAGCGAGTTGAGCGCGCTCATGTCGTAGCTGCCCGAGTCGCGGATCTCCTGCGCAGAGGTTCCAACGGTCCCGCCGAGGTCGACAAGGTCTAGGAGCGAGATCGACGGGAACGCGAGCAGGATCGTCTCGGCGTTCGGATGCGGCGAGAGCAGTGATGCGACAGCATCAACCGTTCCGGATGAGTAACGCCGGATGAAGCCCTGAGAGCTAGTGTCCTGCGCTCGAGCGAGGTCCGAGATCACAGGGCGCGGGTTGTGGAACTTGTGCGCGTACGCGGATAGGAGTGCTCGAAGGTCGGTCGCGGCTCGTGCCGTCTTGTGTGCGGCGCTGATGGCACGGCCAAGCTCGTCTTGGACGTCGCCCGGCTTATCTGGCCAGTTGATCTTCTCTGCTCATGAGAGGGGAGCAGAGATGCAATCGCCAGATGCAGACGACTTCAGTTTCGACGTCGTTGACTTCGTGACGAGCGATCACCACTTCGGGCACGCGCGGATCAGCGAACTCGCTGGTCGGCCGTTCACATCGGTCGACGAGATGAACTCGGTCATGATCGAACGATGGAACGACCTCGTCGGCACCGATGACGTCGTGCTGCACCTCGGCGACCTCGCGCTCGGCCCTATCGAGCAGAGCGTTGCACTGACCTCGCAGTTGAACGGGCGGCGGCTTCTTGTTCCTGGCAATCATGACCGCGTCTCGCCGGCGACGCAGTCGCAACACGCCATCGAGCGCTTCCGCCCGCTGTATGAAGACGCCGGGTGGACGATCTGCCGGAGATCCTGGATGGATCTCGCCGCGGTACCCGGCTGCTTGCGTCTCACTACCCCTATGCGGGCGATACGACCGGGGTCGAGCGGCATAGTTCGCACCGCCCCATGGACACCGGCGTGCCGCTGCTGCATGGACATACACACGAGCGCGACTTCGGTCCACACGGCTCGCATGAGTTCCACGTCGGAGTGGATGCGTTCGGCTTCGCGCCGATCCAGTTTGAACTGATCGACGCGTGGCTGGAGGATCTGCGTCGCGAAGAGGAAGAGATCGCGGCAATCGTGCGTGAACGTACCGCGGCAGGGGAGAGCACATCGCTTGACGACCTCGCGCGGCGGTTCGGTGTGGAGCTCGACAGCCAGCCGGAACAGTGACCGTGCCCTTGTCTACGCTGAGACGGTGAGTTTCCGTCCCGCCGATCGAGTCTTCGTCGACGAGTCGAAAGCGCGCGGGTACTACGTAGTAGCCACGGCTTCGGCAGCTGGATCAGTGCAGGCCTCGGAGAAGGCGCTTCGTGGCTTGCTGAAGCCTGGCCAGCGGCGCATTCACTTCAAGAGTGAGAGCGATAGTCGGCGTCGAGAGATCCTTGCGCGGCTGTGCGAGATGGATGTTCGGGTGTCGGTCTGGCTCGTGCGCGGTGTCACCGACCGAGAGGCGCGGCCCTTGTGTCTGGCTGCGCTCACCGACGCGGCGCTCCGAGACGGAGTCGCTCACCTCGTGATCGAACGTGACGCTTCGTTGGAGCGCGCCGATCGTCAGCTGATCGCCGCTGCGCTTCGTGCCCATCCCGCGGCAGAGCTTCGGTACGAGCACGTGGCGCCGCACGATAAGCCGCTGCTCTGGGTGAGCGACGCGGTCGCATGGTGCTACTCGAACGGCGGCGACTGGGTGCGGCGCGTCGAGCCCGTCGTTCAGGGGCGCGTCACCCGGCTGTAGAAACACGTGAGCCTGGCTCGTCATACCGTCCGGAAGACTGCCAAGCTCCGAGGGCTACTGCCCGCCGTTACTTCAGTGTACCTCGGCGGATGGCTACGCGGATAGCTCAGATCGGCAGCCGCCGCCGGGATGTCGGCAGCCCATGGGAGGCTCGATCCAGAGGGAGGAGCGCCATGTTGCAGAAGATCACCTCGTCGCCCTCGAAGCTCTGGATGGGCAGAGGGTCACACGGTGTGACGGTCCAGGAGATCGCGGCCCTCTGGGATGGTGTTGAGGCGCGTGTGACGGTCAGGCGTGCGCACCACGGTGGGGTGGTTCTGCGCCTCGACAAGGTGGAACTCGAAGCCTTCGCCGCATGGATCGATGAGATCGTCCCGCGCTAAGCTGGCCGGTTATGAAAAATCAGGACGAAACGAGCATCGTGCTCGACGGAGTGACCTACGAGGTCGTCTTCAGCGGCGATCTCAGTGATGCCGAACGCGCGAAGAACGGGTTCCCCCGCCGAAGGGGACGAAGTGCGCTTGCGATCGCTGCGCATGCGAGAACGAAGCGGATGTCGGAAGCGTCGAGCATCCGATCTGCGGGTGCTGTTTGGGGGACTGTCCCGACGTGCATCCCGACGCCGAGATCAACACAAAATGAGCCTCGACCGGCCCCAGACCGGCCCAAACGCCTCCGACGAACGCGTTTCGCCGTGTTCGGTCGCTCGCAGACTGAGGCCAACAAGCCGCGTTTCGTCTCGCTGCGCTCGCTCAACGATCGGGACCAAAACCGCCCCTGACCAGGGCAAAGCAAAACCCCCGCCATGTAGAAGCTAGGCGAGGGTTTCTGGGACCGTTGTAACGACGGTCCTTGTGGCTCCGACGGGCGTCGATCCCGTGACCTCACGATTTTCAGTCGTGCGCTCTACCAACTGAGCTACAGAGCCGTACGGCATCGGATGCCGCATCCGAGACGAAAGGCCCTCTGAAACAAAGGGCCCGTCGCTTGGAGCGACCCTGACGGGACTTGAACCCGCGACCTCCGCCGTGACAGGGCGGCACGCTAACCAACTGCGCTACAGGGCCATGCTTGTTGAGTTGTGCCGGAATCAGTGACCCCAACGGGATTCGAACCCGTGCTACCGCCGTGAAAGGGCGGCGTCCTAGGCCGCTAAACGATGGGGCCGAGCGAACCCGGGGGCTCACGCTTACCGACGGTCAAGCATACGTGAGACCGCACCGAATCGCGAATCGGAGCGGGGCGGATCGTGTCCCGGCCCGCGCGCCGCGCCGCGGGCGTCGCGAACGGGCGAGAGGATGTCCGCGGTGCTGTATGCCCGGTGATCTGGGAAAACCCGTTGCAAATGTGACTGATGTTGTTAGTGTGGTTCGAGTTACGAGTCCGAGGGGTATTTCCGTGACGCATTCCGAGATCGACGATGCGCTCGTGGCGCACGAGTGCGACTGCGCCCCGACGGCACATGAACGCCGCGCGCTGTGGCAGCCCGTCAACCGTCGCACCGCTCTCGGCCTCGGCGCCCTGGGCATCGTCGCCGTGGCCGGGCTCGGCACGGCATCCCTCTCCCCGGCGTATGCGACCGACGGCTATCCCTCCTGGGATGACGTGCAGGCGGCGAAGAACAACGAGGCGGCGAAGGCCTCCGAGGTCTCCAAGATCCAGCAGCTGATCTCCGACCTGCAGACCGACGTCGCCAACAAGCAGGCCATCGCCGACCAGAAGGCCGCCGAGTACTACACGGCCCAGCAGGCGTTCTACGACGCCTCGCGCACCGCGGACGACCTGCAGTCGCAGGCCGACGCCCAGTCCGCTGCGGCGATCGACGCCGCCAACGCGGCGGGCCGCGTCGCCGCCCAGCTGTACCGCACCGGCGGTGACGACACCACGATGCAGCTCTTCCTCGCCGGCTCCGCCGCGACCGCCGACGATCTGCTGGCGCGCCTGGGCACGATGGACAAGCTCCTCGAGCGCAACCAGGCCGTCTACGCCGCCGCCGTCAACGCCCGCAACGCCGCGCAGAGCCTCAGCGACCAGGCCCAGGTCGCCCGCGACGCCCGCGACCAGCTGCAGCAGGCCGCCGACCAGGCGATGCAGGACGCGCAGGATGCCGCGGCTGCGGCGCAGACCGCGCTGGACGCGCAGAACGCCAACCTCACCACGCTGCAGGCCCAGCTCGCCGCGCTGCAGGACACGACCGCGAAGACGGTCGCGGAGTACAGGAGGGCGTCGAGGTCGCCAAGCAGCAGGCCGCTGCGGCGGCAGCCGCGGCGGCCGCGGCTGCAGCAGCGGCCGCCGCGCAGGCCAACAGCAGCAGCAGCGCGAGCGGCGGCGGGACGACCTCGACCAGCGGGTGGGTCCGCCCGGCCGGGGGCGTCGAGAGCTCCGGCTACGGCGCCCGCACCTCGGTGTGCGTGGCCAGCGGCTGCTCCAGCAGCTTCCACTACGGCGTCGACCTGGCCCCGGGCTGCTATGCGAACATCTACGCCGCCTACTCCGGGACGGTCAAGTACTCCGGCATGACCAGCGGCTACGGCAACTACATCAGCATCGACCACGGCGGCGGCGTCGGCACCGGATACGGCCACGCCGCCGAGCGCTACGTCAGCGCCGGCCAGTACGTCACCGCCGGCCAGGTGATCGCCGCGGTGGGCAACACCGGCATCTCCACCGGCTGCCACCTCCACTTCGAGGTCTACAACAACTGGTCGCCGATCAACCCGACGCCGTTCATGGCCGCGCGGGGCATCTCGGTCTGACCACGCCGAGCCGGCAGCGTCCGCACGGCCGGCGACCCGGGACGTACGAGCACTGCCGGCTCGTGGGGTGACGGATCAGCCCTCGTGCGTCGCGAGCCGCTCGAACGCCTCGGCGACGAGCTTCTCCGCGGTGGCGGCGTCCGCCCACGCGTCGACCTTGACCCACTTGCCGGGCTCGAGGTCCTTGTAGTGCTCGAAGAAGTGCGTGATCTCCTTCTTCGTGTACTCCGGGATGTCGTCGACGTCCTGGATGTGCGCCCAGCGCGGGTCCTTGCCGAGCACGGCGACGACCTTGTCGTCGCCGCCGGCCTCGTCGCTCATCTTCAGCACGCCGACCGGGCGCACCGAGGCCGTGACGCCCGGATAGAGGTCGTGGTCGAGCAGCAGCAGCACGTCGAGAGGGTCGCCGTCCTCGCCGAGCGTGTTCTCGAAGAAGCCGTAGTTCGCCGGGTAGCCGAAGACGGTGTACAGGATGCGGTCCAACGCCACGCGTCCGGTCTCGTGGTCGACCTCGTACTTCACGCGGCTGCCGCGGGGGATCTCGATGACGGCGTCGTACGCGCCCATACCTGTGCTCCTTGCTCGTTCGGTGGATGCCGCGAACCAGCCTAGCCGTGTCATAACTCCGCCTCGATCGCCGCGGAACACCGGGAAACCGGGGTTTTCGCGGCCGCCGGCGTTGCCGAGGAGGAGTTGTGACACGGCTACGGTGGGGCGCATGAGTCCGTCGCTCGACCCTGCCGTCGCCGAGATCCGCCGCAACGTCCGCGAGGCGTTGGCGCCGATCGGCGCGGCGACGGTCCTGGTCGCCCTGTCCGGCGGCGCGGACTCGCTGGCCCTGGCGGCCGCGATCGGGTTCGAGGCGCCGAAGCTCGGCGTGCGCGCGATCGCCGTCACCGTCGACCACGGTCTGCAGCCCGACTCCGCCGGCGTCGCCGAGCGGGCGGCCGCGACGGCACGGGAGCTCGGACTCGAGGCGCAGGTCGTCCGCGTCGAGGTCGGCTCCGCGGGCGGCCCGGAGGCGGCCGCCCGCGAGGCCCGCCATGCCG
>NZ_JASGEL010000025.1:0-4023 GCF_047606385.1 Microbacterium sp. | reverse complement strand
GCGACCACGCCGGCGGCGCCGACGCGCTCGACCACCCGGCGCACGGCGTCCCGTGCGAACGGCGTGCCGCGATGCGCGCCGGTCAGCACGCCCGCGGTGCCGAGCCGGTGCGCGAGCGCGGCGAAGTGCTCCGGGCTCGCTCCCCGGAATGCGCCGGAGCCGATGTCGGGGTCGCCGAACGCGAGCACGGGGATGCCGCGCTCGTGCAGCGCCACGAGCAGGTCGACCCCGCCGACCGTCAGCTCCTGCGCGTCGTCGACCAGGATCGCTTGCAGGCCCGCCGGCAGCAGCGCGCCGGCGCCCGGTCGGCGGACGAGCGCCGCCGCCTCGCGCAGAAGCGTGACCGCATCGCGGAACGCGCCCCGCATGCGGTCCCGCACATCCGCGTAGTCGGCGGCGAAGGACGCCGCCGACGCCCACGCGTCACGCCCCTCGACGTCTGCACGCGCCCGCAGGTCGGCGGGACCGATGCCGAGGGCCGCGCACTCCGCGAGCAGCGCCCGCAGCTCGGCGCGGAACCCGGCCGTCGCCCGCACCGGCGCGGACAGGCTCGCCGGCCACCGGCTCCGGCCGAGCGTCTCGTCGATCGCGTCGCCCGCGAGCAGGTCGTGGATCAGCTGGTCCTCGTCGCCGCCGGTGAGCAGCTGCGGCGGCTCCCCGCCGCGACGCACCTCCGCCGCGCGCACGATGCCGTAGGCGAACGAGGGCAGCGAGCGGGCCAGCGGCCCCGCGGTGGCGCGACCCACCTCGAGCGCGAGCACGTCGCGCAGCGCCGTGGCGGTCGGGCGGGACGGCGTGAGCACCAGCACCGCGTCGGCGTCGTCCGCCATCGCGACCAGATGCGCGAGCCGCCGCCGCAACACGAACGTCTTCCCGCTGCCGGGGCCGCCGACGACGACGCCGGACACGCCGGGCGCCAGCGCGCGCACCGCGGCCTGATCGGCATCCAGAGCTGTCACGTCGAGACACGCTACCTGCGGGTCCCGACACCGCGGCCGGGACACGGACCGCCTACGCCGCGTGTGACACTGCCAGCGTGGCGAGCCTGCTGAGGGTGCGCGAAGCAGGCACAGAGCACGAGCCGCCCATCGAGCAGATCGTCGATCGACCACGCACTCGACGGCATCCGCCAATGATGACGCGAACGCGGCGAAGGGGCGTTCGCCCACAGCGTGCACCGCCCGGCCCCGCGCCGGAGGTGCCGTAGAGTCTTCGTGGTCGCGGGCGAGCGCCCGGCCAGGAGGGCAGTCCCGTGGAGATCCGCATCGGCATCGCGAACACCGGCCGCGAGCTCAACTTCGAGACCGGCGAGACCGCCGATGCCGTGAAGAAGGCCGTGGCCGACGCGCTCGGGGGCGGTGCCCCGTTCATCACGTTCACCGACGTCAAGGGCACCTCCTACGTCGTCCCGACGGCGGGCCTGGCCTATGTCGAGCTCGGCACCGAAGAGACCCGCCGCGTCGGCTTCGTCGCCTGAGCGGAGCCGGACGTGGACATCCTGCTCGCCTTCATCTTCGGCGTCGCTCTCGGGCTGATCGCGCACTTCGCGCTGCCCGGCCGCGACACCCGCGGCGTCGTCCTGCTGCCCGGCGTCGGCGCGATCGTCGGCGGCCTCGTCTGGCTCGGCCTGACCTGGGTGGGGGCGACGACGACCGACCCGTGGATCTGGCTGCTGTCGATCGTCGTCCCGGCGATCGTCGTCGTGCCGGTGGGTTCGATCGTGACGCGGGTCCGTTCCCGGCGCGACGCCCGTGTGCGCGAGCGCCTGCGGCTGAGCTGAGGGCTCTCACGGTGCCAGGCCGAGCCCGGCCATCCGCTCCGCGTGCGCGGCCATCAGCTGCGTGAACACCGGCTCGACGCGCTCCACGGCGGCCGGCGCCGACTCCCGCAGCACCGACCGGGCCACGAGGAGCGTGTCGCCCACCAGGCGCCGCCCCCACAGCGCCAGCAGCGACGCCCACTCCTCGTCCGCGGCGATCGTCTCGGACAGGATGCCGATGAGCGCCTCGCGATCCGTGTCGGCCCCGAGGATGCGGGCCACGCGCCGCCCCGTCTCGCCGTAGCCCTCGGACAGCGCGAGCGAGAAGTCGTCGAGCAGGCCCGCGGTGATGTGCACCGACAGCATCGTCTCCGGCGGCCGCACCCCGCGTGTCGCGACACGGAACGCGTCCAGCGGCTCCCGGAACGGCAGCATGGTGAGGGTGGGGTCCTCGCCGCGCTCACGGATGAGCAGCACGAGCTCGCGGTGCTTGAGCAGCGCCGCGCCCGCCGCCCGCGAGATCGCCTCCTTGCGCAGGAAGTCGGGCGTCGCGGCGATCAGCTCGCTGAGCGTCTCGAAGTAGCCGAGCTGCAGGTAGGCGACCTGGCCGAGGAACACTCCCGCCTCCGGCGCGAGCTCCTCGAAGCCGACCTTCGGCGTCGCCTCGACCTCGGCGCGCGAGCGGAGTCGCAGCGCGCGCCCCGCCGGCCGGGCCCGTCCCAGCATCCGCTCCACCCACGTCCACACGCGGTAAACCCTAGTGCTCGGGTATCGTGGACACCGCCCCGGCGCAGGATCGGGGCCGCCGCGCCTGGCCGACGAACGAGGGCGTGGACCGCTCTCGCGGCAGCAGCCGCGCTTCATCAGACAGGTGCATATCGTGACGACCTTCGCCGACCTCGGCGTCGACCAGGACATCGTGGCGGCCCTCGGGGCAAAGGGCATCGTGGATGCCTTCCCGATCCAGGAGCAGACGATCCCGCTGTCCCTGCCGGGCCAGGACATCATCGGGCAGGCCAAGACCGGCACCGGCAAGACCTTCGGCTTCGGCATCCCGGTCGTGCAGCGTCTCGGCCCCGACCCGGAGCACGGCGTCAAGGCGCTGATCGTGGTCCCCACGCGCGAGCTCGCGGTGCAGGTGTACGAGGACATGGACCTGCTCACCGAGGGCCGCTCCACGAGCGTCGTCGCCATCTACGGCGGGAAGGCGTACGAGGGCCAGATCGAGCAGCTGCAGGCCGGCGCGCAGATCGTGGTGGGCACGCCCGGCCGGCTCATCGACCTGGCCAACCAGCGACTGCTCGACCTCTCCCACGCGAGGGAGGTGGTCCTCGACGAGGCCGACAAGATGCTCGATCTCGGCTTCCTGCCCGACATCGAGAAGATCTTCTCGAAGGTGCCGGCCCTCCGTCACACGCAGCTGTTCTCGGCGACCATGCCCGGCCCCATCGTGGCGCTCGCCCGCCGGTTCATGTCGAACCCGATCCACATCCGCGCCAACGACCCGGACGAGGGCCTCACGCAGGCCAACATCAAGCACCTCGTCTACCGCGCCCACTCGCTCGACAAGGACGAGGTGATCGCCCGCATCCTGCAGGCCTCCGGACGCGGCAAGACCGTCGTGTTCACCCGCACCAAGCGCGCCGCGCAGAAGCTCGTCGACGAGCTCAACGACCGCGGCTTCAACGCCGGCGCCGTGCACGGCGACATGAGCCAGGAGGCGCGCGAGCGGTCGATGGCCGGCTTCAAGGCCGGCAAGAAGGACGTGCTGATCGCGACCGACGTGGCCGCCCGCGGCATCGACGTCGACGACGTCACCCACGTCATCAACCACACCATCCCCGACGACGAGAAGACCTACCTGCACCGGGCCGGCCGCACCGGCCGCGCCGGCAAGACCGGCATCGCGGTGACCTTCGTCGACTGGGACGACCTGCACAAGTGGGCGCTCATCAACCGCGCGCTCGACTTCGGGCAGCCGGAGCCGATCGAGACCTACTCGTCCAGCCCGCACCTCTACACCGACCTGGACATCCCGGCCGGCACGAAGGGCCGCATCGCGACGGCACCCAAGACGGCCGCCGTGAAGACCGAGACGGAGGGCGCGGATGCGCGCGGTCCGCGTCGACGCCGGCGCGGCAACGGCGGCTCCGCCACCGCGACGACTCCGGCCGAGGGCACCGGCACGCACGACGGCGGCGGCGCACAGCATCAGGACGGCAAGCCCGCCCCGGCACGCCGCCGCCGGCGGCGCCGCTCCAACG
>NZ_JASGEL010000024.1:0-20481 GCF_047606385.1 Microbacterium sp. | reverse complement strand
GGCGGCCGCCCTCGCCGCCGCCCGCCGCACCCCGGCAGACCTGCGCGCGATCCGGCGCGCCCTGAGCGTGCGCGCCGCCACGCCGGCCCCGGTCGAGGATCACGTGGATGCCGACATCGCGGTGCACCGGGCGATCGTCACCGCCGCCCACAGCCCGCTGCTGCTCGACCTGTTCGACACGCTCACGCCGCGGGTCCGCCGCGCGATGGTGGAGATGCTCCGCATCCGCCGCCGGTTCGACCCCGCCGCCGACCACGACGCGCACGTGCGCCTGGCCGACGCCGTCGCCGCCGGCGAGCAGGCGGATGCGGCGGCACGCAGCCGCGCCCATCTCACCGAGCTGACGGAGGCGCTCGCATGACCGACACCGTGCTGCGCCTGCAGGACGTGCACTTCCGTCGCGACGGCCGCGACATCCTGCACGGGGTCGACCTGACCGTGCGGGCCGGTGAGCACTGGGCGCTGCTCGGACCGAACGGGGCCGGCAAGAGCACGATCCTCGGCTTCTGCGGCGCGCTGACCCATCCGAGCTCGGGCGTCGTCGAGGTGCTCGGACGGCGTGTGGGGCGGGTCGAGCTGCAGGCGCTGCGGCGCGAGATCGGACACGTGGACCCGCGTCATCCCGTGCGCTCGCCGCTGTCCGTGCACGAGGCCGTGCTCACCGGTGTCACCGGCACCGTCGACCTGCCGATGCGGTGGACGCCGACGCCCGACGAGGCCGCGCAGGCCGATGAGCTGGTGCGCATCGTGGGAATGGGCGGTCGGCGAGACGCCGTCTGGCAGACGCTCTCGCAGGGGGAGCGCGGACGCGCCCTGATCGCACGCGCCCTGGTGGCCCGGCCCCGGCTGCTGCTGCTCGACGAGCCGACGACCGGGCTCGACGTCGCCGCCCGCGAGCAGCTGCTCGAGACCGTCGACGAGCTCGCCCATGCCGACCCCGGGCTCGCGTCGGTGCTGGTCACGCACCATCTCGAGGAGCTGCCCGAGACCACGACCCATGCCGCGCTCGTCGCGCACGGCGGCCTGCTCGCGGCCGGGCGCATCGACGAGGTGCTCACCACGGAGGCCGTCACGACAGCGTTCGAGCACCCCATCCAGGTCGCACGGCACGGCCGGCGCTGGAGCGCGCGAGCCCTGCGGGCCCGTGCGGCCTGAGCCGCGTGTCAGCCCGCCAGCCGGCTCCAGTCGACCTCGAGCTCCGCGGGCTCGGCCGGCGGGATCGCGGCCGGCAGTCGCGTGCCCACGACCGGCCAGTCCCTGGCCGGCAGCACGACGGTGGTGCGCACGGTGACCGGGGCGACGCCGGGAGCCCACGCCCGCAGCTCGACCGACGCCTCCTGATAGCGTCCGCGCGGCGCCGGGGCGGAGATCGCGGTGATCTCCACCGTGCCGCGCACCGCCGCCGCCATCGGGTCGTGCAGCAGCTTCTCGAGCTGCTCGGCCGCCTCGTCCGCCCAGTGCATGCTGCCCAGGATATCCGCGCCTACGATCGACACGTGGGCGAATCGCGCGGCCGGGTCTGGACCGGGGTCGTGCGCGTCTCCCCCTACCGCGGCGAGCATCGCGTCGCCATCCGCGCGGCGGTGTGCATCGCCGTGCCGCTGCTCGTGCTGTGGGCGATCGGCCGGCTCGATCTGAGCGTCTTCGCGACGTTCGGGGCGTTCACGTCGCTGTACGGACGGTTCGATCGTTACCCCGACCGGCTGCGCATGCAGCTGTGGGCCGCCGGGATGCTGACGGCCGCCATGCTGGTCGGCACCGCCGTCGCGGTGCTCGACGCGCCGGACGTCGTGCGCGTCGCCGTCGTCGCGGTCGTCGCCGCAGCCGTCACGCTCCTCGCGGAGGCGAACCGCTGGCATCCGCCGGGCGGCCTGTTCGCCGTGTTCGCGGCCGGTGCGACGGCGACACTGCCGGTGGGCCCGGCGGCGTTCGCCGAGGTCCTCGTCGTCGGGGGCGCCGCCGCGGCGTTCAGCCTGCTCGTCACCGTCGCGATCGCGTTGGCGCGCGGCGGCATGCGCGGCGACGGATCGCGCCGGACGCGCCCGCGCATCGACAGGCAGGCGTGGCAGCTCGCGCTCACGGTCGGCGTGGGTGTGCTGCTGGCCGGCCTCGCGGGCCTGCTGCTGATCGGCACGCACTGGTACTGGGCGATGGTCGCCGCCGTCGCCGCGCTGGGCGGCCCGCACGTGACCGCGCGCATCATCCGCGGGCTGCAGCGCCTGGCGGGCACCGCGATGGGTGTGATCATCGCGGCCGGATTGCTGGCGCTGCAGCTGCCGCCGCTGGTCATCATCCTCATCGCCGTGATCTGCCAGGCCGGCGCCGAGCTGTTCATCGCTCGCAACTACGGCATCGCGATGCTCTTCGTCACCCCGCTCGCGCTGCTGATGGTCGAGCTCGCCGTGCCCGCGGACCCCGCCGAACTGCTCGGCGATCGTCTGCTGGACACGCTCATCGGCGTCGCTGTCGGCACTCTCGTCGCCGTCGGCTCAGCGACCCTGCGCCGGCGCGCCGCCGCCTGACAGGCGCGCGGCCCGCCCACCGGCGACCAGCGTTCAGCGCTGCGGCTGTTCGGGCCGCGTCCGGCGAACGAACATCGCGGCGACGACGGCCAGCAGCGCCAGGATGCCGCCCACCACGAACGCGTGCTGAGTGCCCACGACCTCGGCGATGTCTGCGGCCGCGCCCCCACCGGCTGCGGCTGCGGCGCCGATGGTCAGCGCGGCGACGAGAACTGCGGTGCCGGCGGCACCGGCGAGCTGCTGCAGCGTGCTGAGGATCGCGCTGCCGTGCGGGTAGAGCTCGGGAGCGAGCGAGGTGAGCGAGTGCGTCAGCATCGGCGTGATCACCAGACCCAGGCCGGCGCTGAACACGATGAACATCGCGCAGACGGCCCACAGCGGGGTCGACGCAGCGACGAATGCCAGCATCCATTGCGCCGCCGCGATCAGGATCATGCCCGGCAGGACGAGGGGGAGCGGGCCCACACGGTCGTACAGCCGGCCCACGAACGGCGCGAGCGCCGCTTGCACGACCCCGCCCGGCAGGACCAGGAGGCCGGTCACCAGGGCGCTGACGCCCAGGCCGTTCTGCAGATAGAGCGGCAGCACGGTGACCGTGCCGAGCATCGTCGCCATCGCGACCATGGCCAGCAGCAGACTGAGGCGGAACTCGCGGGACGCGAACGGCCGCAGGTCCAGCAGCGCGCCCTCTTGGCGGCGCTGCAGACGCACCTGACGACGCGCGAACAGCGCGAGCGCAGCGAGCCCCACGATGAACGCGACGGTCGGGGCCCATGCCGAAGAGTCCAGGATCTGCTCCAGCGAAGACAAGCCGTAGACGACGCCGCCGAAGCCGATTGCGGCCAGGACGACCGAGAACACGTCGAAGGGGGGACGAAGCGTCTCGCCTCCGGCGCGGATCACGAGTCCGCCGGCGACCAGCGCGAGGATGGCGAACGGGAGCGCGAGGCCGAAGATCCAGCGCCAGCCCAGCGCGTCGATGATGATGCCTGAGGCCGTCGGGCCGATCGCCGGCGCGACCGCGATGACGACTGAGTTCACTCCCATGAACATGCCGCGCTTCGCGGGGGCGACGGATGTGAGGGTCGTCGTCATCAGCAGCGGCAGGATGATCGCGGTGCCTCCTGCCTGGAACACGCGCGCAATGAGCATGACCGCGAACGACGGCGCGAGGGTGGCCACCACGGTGCCGACGATGAAGAGCACGAGGGCCGCCGCGAACAGCGTGCGGGTCGTGAACCGTCGCATCAGGAATCCGGTGGTGGGGATGACGATCGCCATCATCAGCAGGAAGCCCGTCGTCAGCCACTGCGCGGTCTGCGCGGGCATGTCGAACTCCGCCATGAGCGCCGGCAACGCGACCGACAGCACCGTCTCGTTCAGGATCATGAGGAACGCCGAAGCGGCCAGGGTGAGGATGATCGCGGTGACCCGACGACCGGTCGGCTGTTCCTGTCCTCGTGCTCTCGCGGCACGCGCCGCGGTCCCGATGCGTATGGAGTCTGTGTCCTGTGCTGTCATCTCGTCCTCTTCCTGTGTCCAGGCCTCATTATGGCACAATGTGCCACTTTGGCATAACATGACAGTTATGACCGATCTGCTAGCGCGTCGCCGGCTCGAGACGACGGAGACGATCCATCGCGCCGCCCTCGACCTGTTCGAACGGCAGGGGGTGCGCGGCACCACCGTTCCGCAGATCGCGGAGCAGGCGGGTGTGTCACCCCGCACGTTCTTCCGGTACTTCCGGGCGAAGGAGGACGCCGCGATACCCGGCCAGCACCGCCTGTTCGAGGCGGTGGACGCGCTCGATCTCACCGGGCTCGTCCCGGCACAGATCCTGACGGCCATCGCCGGTGCGACGGAGGAGGTGATCCTCGGCGAACTCGACCCGAGCCTGGTCGGGCACCGCCGCATCGCGCAGCTCATGGCGCGCGAGCCCGAGCTGCAGTGGCACGCGGCCGCACGCGATCGCGAGTTCGTCGAGCACATCGCCGCGCGCGTGAGCGCGGCCGCGCCGCAGGTCGACGCGCTGACGGTGGCGCTGCTCGCCGAGCTCGCCGCCACCCTGTGGCGCGTCACCTGGGAGCGGTGGGGTGCTCGCACCGAGGATGCCGGCTCCCTCACCCCCGCCGAGGTCTTCGCGCGGCTGCGCGCCGCTCTGCCCGAGCTCGTCTGAGCGTCATCGACGCGCCGGCCCGCGTTGCACCGGCCGCGGGCAGCGACGACCATGGACTCATGCCTCTCTCCCGTCGCGGCACCGTCGCGCTCGCCGTCGCGGCCGGCGTGGCGGTGGCCGCCGCCGTCGTCGTGACGATCGGCGTGGGCCTGGGCGCCCCGCAGACGGCAACGTCGACCGAGACCGCGGCGGTCACGCCGACCCCCACTCCCACGCCCACCCCGACGGCCACCGGGCCCGCGGCGGACACCGCCGTCTACGACCTCAGCGGGCTCCCCACCGCCGACGTCTTCGCCGTGAACCCGGCGCTTCCCGTGGACGACGACCCCGCCGGAGGCTCGACCGGATACGTCGCGACGCCGGCATCCGACGCCATCCCGGTGTTCGCCGCGCCCGGCACCGCCCCCGTCGCCGCGCTGCCGAGCGCGCTCACGTACGGCGGCACGACCCTGCCGGTGATCGAGAAGGACGACAACTGGGTCCGCGTGCTCATCAGCGGACGGCAGGCGACCCCGTCCGAGGGGGACCCGGCGCAACTCACGGCGTGGCTGCGCGCCGCAGACGTGACCCTGAGCCAGGACGACACCCGCGTCGAGGTGAGCCTCTCGGCGCGCACGATCACGATCGTGAGCCCCACCGGCAGCGAGCTGGTCACGAGCGACTTCGGATGGGGCGCGGCGGCGACGCCGACGCCCGTCGGCCGCACGTTCATCATGTACAACGCGGTCACCTCGTTCTCGTACACGCGGGGGCACCCGATCGTCTACCTCGGCATCCAGTCGCCGGTACTGGACGGCTTCGACGGCCAGAGCGTGGCGGTCACGGCGTTCCACTACTACGACGACCACGACGGGCCGATCTCGAACGGCTGCATCCGCCTCGGCGCCGATGCGATCGACCGACTCGCCCAGCTGCCGCTGGGCACGTTGGTGACGATCACCGCCTGATCCCGCGACTAGGGTGAGGCTGTGCCGAGCCCGTTGCGCATCGTCGTCGTCATCCCCTGCCGTGACGACGCGCCCATGCTCGAGGCGTGCCTGACCGCCCTCGCCGCGCAGATCCGGCCCGCCGACGCCGTGATCGTCGTCGACAACGGCAGCAGCGACGACTCCGCCGCCGTCGCTCGTCGGCACGGCGCCGAGGTGCTCACCGAGCCGAAGGTGGGCGTGGGACCGGCGGTCGCCGCCGGATACGATCGGGCGATCCAGGATGCCGGCCTCGTCGCCCGGCTGGATGCCGACTCCCGTCCGCATCCCGACTGGCTCGCTCGCATCGAGGCCGCCTTCGCCGGGGACGAGAGGCTGGACGTGCTCACCGGCGGCGCCGAGTTCTACGACCTCGCCCGGTTCTGGGCGTACCTGGGCGAGCACTGGTACATCGGCGGCGGCTTCGTGTGGATCCGGATCTGGCTGGGCGTGCCGCTCGTGTTCGGCTCGAACTTCGCCATGCGGTCGGCGGTATGGGAGCGCGCCCGCACCCGCGTCAAGCGCGAGCGAGGCGACATCCACGACGACCTCGATCTGACGATCCACCTCGACCCCGCCGACTGCGTGCGCCTCGACCGCACGCTGCGGATGCCGGTCTCCGGACGTCCCTTCGCCACTCTCGGCGGCCTGTCGAGACGGGTCTGGAAGGTCGCGCGCACCTTCGCGGCCAGCTGGCCCGACGGGGCGCCGCGCCGCGCCGCGCGCCCGCGCGAGGCCGGATGGGACGCCGACGGCGAAGCCGAGCTCCGCACCCGGGACGCCTGACGACGGCCTGTGGACGGGCTCGCCGGTGGCAGGAGCGGGCCCAGTAGTGTCACCAGGATGATGCCCGCACCGGTGGTCGCCGTGATGCTGGCCTCGGCCGAGAGCGGCGCATCGAGCCCGGGCGCGGTGGTGACGGTGCTCGTCGCCTATCTGTACCTCGCAGCGATCAGCGTCGTCCTGGCCGTCGTCGACGCGGATGTGCGCCGGCTGCCGAACGCGATCGTGCTGCCCGCCTACCCGGTGCTGCTCGTGCTGCTCACCCTCGCGTGCCTGTTCGGCGCGGAGTGGGCCGCTCTGCTGCGGGCGGTGGTCGGCGGGGCCGTGCTGTACCTCTGCTTCGCCCTGTTACGGCTCGCGGGGCCCGGCGGCATGGGCGGCGGCGATGTGAAGCTCGCGGGCGTGCTGGGCATCGCGCTGGGATGGATCGGCGGGGGAGCGCTGGTCGTGGGCGTGTTCGCGGCGTTCCTGGGCGGCGGTCTGTTCAGCGTCCTGCTGCTCATGACCCGACGCGCCGGGCGGCGCACCGCGATCCCGTTCGGGCCGTGGCTGCTGCTGGGCGCCTGGGTCGGCATCCTCTGGGGCGAGCGGGTCGCGAGCTGGTATGCCCCGCTGGTGATCGTGGGCTGAGACCGGGGCCGAGGTCAAGCCCGTCTCCTCCCGTCTTCACGGCAGGGCAGAATCGCCCCATGGAATTCGTTCACCGTCTCATCGCCTGGGCGCTGCGACGCCGTCTGGTACGGGCGTTCCTGCTGTACAGCGAGCATCGCGGCCCGGCCCTCGCCGACGGCATCACCTACCGGGCGCTGTTCAGCGTGTTCGCCGGGGTGCTGCTGGGATTCTCGTTCGCCGCGCTGTGGCTGGCCGGGAACGAGGATGCGTGGAACGCCCTCATCGACGCGCTGGACAGCGCGGTGCCGGGCCTGAGCGACCTCATCGACTTCTCGAAGATCGAGCCGACGAGCTTCACGGTCGCGGGCGTCATCTCGATCCTGGGTCTGTTGGGAGCGGCGATCGGTGCGATCGGCTCGCTGCGGGCCGCGATCCGCAGCATCGCCGACGAGGTGCACGACGACGGCTTCTTCCTCTGGGTGCTGTTGCGCAATCTGCTGCTCGCGCTCGTCGTGGGCGGCCTGCTGGTCGCCTCGGCGGTCGCCACGTTCGTGGGGGCGGCATCCATCACGACCCTCACGGGCTGGCTCGGCCTGTCCTCCGACTCGCCCGTCGCGCAGATCTCGACGCGCGTCGTCGGCGTGCTCATCGTCCTCGTGCTCGACACGCTCGCGGTGCTCATCTCCTTCGTGCTGCTGTCGGGGGTGAAGGCTCCGCGACGTGCGTTGTGGGCCGGCGCCGCACTGGGCGGGATCGGCCTGACCGTGCTGCAGGAGCTGTCCGGGCTGTTCGTCGGGGGAGCGTCGTCGAACCCGTTGCTGGCCACCTTCGCGTCGTTGATCGCCCTGCTGCTGTGGTTCAACCTGTCGGCGCAGGTGCTGCTGATCGCGTCGGCCTACATCGTCACCGGCGCCGCCGAGGCCCAGGACCGGGTCAGCGCCCGCTACGGCGCAGCCACCTTCGCCCAGCGGCGCGTGCAGCAGGCCGAACGACGCGTCCAGGCGGCGAGCGACGAGCTGCATGCCGCCCGCGAAGCCGAGGCGGCCGAGCGCGAGAAGGCCGCCGCCGCGGCATCCGCTCGACAGGAGAAATCCGCTGCGCAGGACTGATCCGCGCCGAATCGTCCTGTCCAGCAGATTTCTCCTGTGCAGCGGAGGTGGCGGCAGGGCGCGTCAGAGATGCAGCCCCTGCGCGATCGCCGCGGACACGAGCGCGACGACCTCCTCGGGCTGGAAGAGGACCTGCACGTAGTCGAACCGGAACACGGTGTACCCGCGCAGGCGCAGCCGCGCATCCGCTCGGATGTCGCGACGGCGGTCGGCGGCCTGATGATGGGCGAATCCGTCGAGTTGCACGAGCAGGTGACGTCCGATCCGGCCGTCGATGGCGTGTCCGTCGATCACCACCTGCTGTTCGACCGCCACGTCGATCGAACGCATGAGATGCACGAACCGCGTCTCCACGCCCGAGTCGGACAGGCAGGACGCCGTCGCCGCCAGCACCCGCGCGGGCTCGATGCGCCAGAGGACTCGTGCCAGCACCTCGGCCGAGATGTGCCGCTGACGGATCGCCGATTCCCAGACGGCGGCGGCGTCGGCCAGCGATGCGCACCGGGCGACGTGGCTGAGCACGTTGATGAGCGGGTCCTCGAGCGCGTGCCGTCCGACCGGAGCGGGTCCGCGCGACCAATGGAGCCGCAGATCGTCGTCGCCCACGCGCGACGCCGTCGGCGCGACGGCGAGGTGCAGCAGATCATGATCCGGGGTCCACAGCCCGATCCGCGCGGCGCCGCTCAGGCACGTCACTCGCCCGCCGACCTCTGCGGCGCGGCGTAGCACTGGGTCGCACTGCGCGGAGACCAGCCAGTTCTTGCGCACCCGGAGAAGCAGGCCGGCGGCGATCGCGGCGCGCACGCCGTGCACGGTGAAACCGGCGGCGCGCAGGTCGGCGGTGTGCGCCGCGCCGCCCCGTCTGTGCACCCAGGTCAACAGTTCCTCGACCGATCGCATCCCTTCAGCGTCCGACGCCACGGCGACGCCCACTACCGTTCCTGCCGTGCCGGTGGACAAGTCGGTGGGGGCATAGGGCTGGGGAGGAGCGGGCGCCAGCGGATCGGCATCCGCAGATCAGGAGAAATCGGCTGAGCAGGAGCATTGGGCGCCGACTCGTCCTGTTCAGCTGATTTCTCCGGCGCAGCGGATGCAGCCGGCCGCGTCAGCGCGCGAAGCGCTCCGCGAAGGCGCGCAGCATCCGCGAGGCCGCCGTCACCGGCGTGCGCCGCACCGCCGCGAGCGTCAGATCGAGCTCGTCGGCGGCGAAGTAGCCGAAGTCCGCGTAGGCGTGGATGCGGGTGGTGATGCCGGCGACGTCGAGCTCGGGGTGGAACTGCGTGGCGTACACGTTGCGCCCGCACCGGAACGCCTGCACCGGGCAGTCCGGCGAGGAGGCGAGCAGGGTCAGGTGCGGCGGCAGGGCCCGCACGGCCTCCTTGTGGCCGACGAAGGCATCGAAGGTGTCCGGGATGCCGGCGAAGACCGGGTCGGCACGTCCCGCGTCGGTGAGCGTCACCGGAACGATCGAGATCGGCTCGGGGTAGGTGCGGTCGATGACCGCCCCCTGATGAGCACCCACCGTGCCCACGCCGTAGCAGGCGCCGAGGAACGGGAAGTCGGCCGGCACCACACGATCCAGCAGCGCCTGGAACTCGGCCTCGACGCGGCGCTGCACCGGCGACTTGCGCTCGGCGGGATCCGAGGCGTTGAACGGGCCGCCGCCCACGAGGATGCCGGACAGCTCGTCGAGGTCGAGCTCCGGCATCGGCTCCGCCTCCAGCCGCACGCGCCGCAGCTCGTGCTCGGCCAGGCCGGTGTAGCGCAGGAACAGCTCGTACTCCTCGTCGGCCGGGCCGTCCTCGGCGCGGGTCGCGAGGAGGACGAACGGCTTCACGCCACCGATCCTAGGCGGCACGGCGCGCGCGCCGACGCGTGTGTCGGTGTCGGTGGCTAGGGTGGGGCCATGGCTATCGCACGACTTTCCGGAGGCCCGCTCGACGGGCAGGTGATCCCGCTCGACGCCGAGGCGGGCGACACCTACATCGCCGCCTACGGCGAAGGGCAGCTGGTCTACCGGCGCGCGGGCGCTGACACCCGCACCGGCGCGGACGACGGGCCCACCGAGACCCGGTTCGTGTACGTCGAGGCCACCGAGGACATCAACCCGGACCCCGACGGCCGCGACGAGTGAGCGGCGACGAGCCGACCCGGTCGCTCGAGGTCGAGCGCAGCTACGACGTCGGCGACGACGCGGTCGTCCCCGACTGGTCGCTGCTGCCCGGGGTCGCCGCTGTCGGCGGGGCCGAGGTGCGCGAGCTCGACGCACGATACCTCGACACCGCCGACCTCACGCTCGGGCGGGCGGGGATCGCGCTCCGGCGCCGCACCGGCGGACCCGACGAAGGCTGGCATGTGAAGATCGCCGCGGCCGAGGGGCGCCACGAATACCACTGGCCGCTCGGCGACGAGGCGCTTCCCGCCGGCATCGCCGAGGCGTTGGCCCCCTGGGCGGAGCCGCCGTTCACGCCGCTCGCGCGCATCCGCAACCGGCGCGTCGCGTACGCGCTGACGGACGCCGCCGGCCACGTCGTCGCCGAGATGGTCGACGACCACGTCACCGCCACCGACGAGCGCACCGGTCGCGCGCAGCGATGGCGTGAATGGGAGGTCGAGCTCGGACCGGCCGCCCCGGCAGACGCTGCGGCGCGCGAGGCGTTCTTCGCCGCGGTCGAGGCGCTCGTCGCGGACGCCGGGGGACGACCCGCCGCGTCCGACTCCAAGCTCGCCCGCACGCTCGGCCGCTGAACGACCGATGGCGCCGCCCGCAAGGGCGACGCCATCGTGGACCGTGGGCGGGTCAGAAGTTGATCATGTGTCCGACCAGGCCGTGGAACGCCTCCTGCAGCGCCTCCGACAGCGTCGGATGCGTGTGCACGTTGCGGGCCAGCTCCAGTGCGGTGAGGTCCCACTTCTGCGCGAGGGTCAGCTCCGGGAGGAGCTCGGAGACGTCGGGGCCGATCAGGTGGCCGCCGATGAGCTCGAGGTGCTCGGCGTCCGCGATGAGCTTGACGAACCCGACCGGCTCGCCCAGGCCGTGCGCCTTGCCGTTGGCCATGAACGGGAACGTCGCGACCTTGATCTCGCGGCCGGTCTCGCGGGCCTGCGCCTCGGTGAGACCGAACGAGGCGACCTGCGGCGAGCAGAAGGTGGCGCGCGGCATGAAGCGGTAGTCGCCCAGCGTCTGCGTCTCGGCGCCGCCGATCGTCTCGGCCGCGACGACCGCCTGAGCCTCGGCGACGTGGGCCAGCTGCAGCTTCGCGGTCACATCGCCGATCGCGTACACGCCGTCGACGTTGGTGCGCATGTGGTCGTCGATCTCGATGGCGCCGCGCTCGGTGAGCTTCACGCCGGTGTTCTCCAGGCCGTAGCCGTCGACATTGGGGGCGAAGCCGACCGACATGAGCACCTTGTCGGCGGCGACCTCGGCCTGTGCGCCGTCCTTGCCGGTGTAGGTCACCGTGACGGAGGAGCCGTTGTCGACGACGGTCTCGACCTTCGTGGAGGTCAGGATCTCGATGCCGTAGTTCTTGTACTGCTTCGTGATCTCCTTCGACACGTCGGCGTCCTCGTTGGGAAGGGCGCGGTCGAGGAACTCGATGATCGTGACCTTCACGCCGTAGTTCGACATGACGTACGCGAACTCCATGCCGATGGCGCCGGCGCCGACGATCACGATCGAGGAGGGCAGGTCGCGGGCGAGGATCTGCTCCTCGTAGGTCACGACGTTGTCGCTCAGGGTCACCCCGGGCAGGAGGCGCACGGTCGAGCCGGTGGCGATGATGACGTTGTCGAAGGTGACACGTTCGGTCGAGCCGTCGCTCTTCGCGACGTCGAGGGTCTTCGCGTCGACGAACGTGCCGCGGCCCTCGTACTCCGTGACCTTGTTCTTCTTCATCAGGTAGTGGATGCCCTTGACCCGGCCGTCCGCGACCTCGCGCGAGCGGTCCCACGCGACGCCGTAGTCGAAGCTGACCTCGCCCGTGATGCCGAACAGCTTCGCCTTGTGCGCGAAGGTGTGCGCGAGCTCGGCATTCTTCAGCAGCGCCTTGGAAGGGATGCAGCCGACGTTGAGGCACACGCCGCCCCAGTACTTCTCTTCGATGATGGCGACCGAAAGGCCGAGCTGGGCACTGCGGACCGCTGCGACATAGCCGCCGGGACCCGCGCCGAGGATGACGACGTCGTAATGAGGCATGCTCGCAAGCCTATCGCTCGCCGTCGCGCCGCGAGCCGCGCTGCTCGGCGTCTCGGCGGCGCTGTCCGGCGCGAGCGCCCATCAGCACGATCACGACGATGACGACGACCAGCAGCGCCCCGCCGATCACCCACGGGAGCGCGGACACGTCGTCGTCGTCGGCAGGGGAGGTGGTCGCGGTGGGAGTGGCGGAGACGGTCTCGGTGGTGGGGGTCGGCGTCGACGTCGTGGCCTCGGCGACGGTGAAGCTGAACCCCCCGGAGACCGGGTGCCCGTCGTCGGAGACGACACGCCAGAGGACGGAGATGACGCCGGTCGCCCCGGGGGTCAGCTCCTGGGTGATGACGTTGTCGTCCTGCGTCGCGGCGCCGTCGTTCAGCACCGTGCCGGCGGCGTCCGTCACCTCCACCACCGTGCCGCCCGACTCGTCGAGCGGCGGCTCGCCGAACGTGAGCGAGATCTGCGCGGGCAGCACGGCGACGGTCGAGCCGTCGGCGGGATCGGTCGAGATCAGCTCGTCGTGCGCGGACGCCGACTGGGCGCCCGCGGCGACGATGCCGCATGCGAAGAGGAGGGCGGCGAGCACCCCGAGGATCCGGACGGTCACTCTGCGAGCCGGGTATGCGATCACGATGTCGAGCCTAATGAGCCCTTTCCGTGCGGATGCGGGGCGCATAGCCTGGCCGTAGGCGGGCGCTCCTGCCCGTCGCTGTCACACGAGAGCAGGGTGGGTAATGGACGCGATGATGATGGACGCGATGTCCGACGAGATGATGACCATGCCGGGAGCGCCGGCGATGGACATGGCGATGATGCAGGCCTGCATGGACGCATGCGCCGCCTGTGAGCAGGCGTGCACGGTCTGCGCGATGCAGGGGATGTCGTGCGCGCCGGCATGCATGAACTGCGCCGACATGTGCCACACCATGATGCGCGGCATGCTGCGGATGAGCGGCATGACGCCGCCGGTCATGATGGCGATGCTCGACGCCTGCATGGCCATGTGTCAGATGTGCATGGACATGTGCATGGAGCACTCCGACGACGCCGTCTGCATGATGTGCGCGCAGTCGTGTCAGGCGTGCATGGACGCCTGCATGGCGATGAAGGACGCGATGGCCGCCTGAGAGCCTCAGCCCACTTCGCGCACGTTGAAGCGCCGTCGCCCGACGGCGAGCACCCGGTAACGGTCGTGCACGGCGACCGGCTCGCCGACCTGGACGACGTTCGTCGCGCCCGACGCGTTGGCGAACGTCGTCTGCGCGCCGGTCGAGGCCCATCTGAGCGTCACCGCGTCGTCGTCGATCGCGACGACGAAGGCGTCACGCCATTCGGCGGGGGTGGCCGCGGCGAGCCTGGCCTGCACGAGATGCAGTGCGTGTCCCGGGTCGTAGGAGGTGCAGCGTCCGCCCGCGTGGCACATGCACTCCGCAGCCGATCGCACCTCGATGTGGTGTGCGGGGCGGGCGGGGTGGGACACGATCTTCTCCGATGGTCGAATGCGGACATCATGAACGCTACGCAGCCGCACCGCGATGCGCACGGCGGACGACATACGGAGCAACATTCACCGCCGTCGCCCGGCTGTGGGGCGGCAGGGCTTTCGGTTAGGCTGGACGCGGGGAAGGAGGGCCACCGTGGAAGAGAACCGCGATCACGCAAGAGACGACATCCATCGCACGCCCGGCGCGGCGCCGCACGACACGACGCAGACGTTCGGGCATGACTCGGATCTCTCCTTCGTGCCCTTCGGCAGCGAGCTGACCGACGCCGAGATGGAGGCGATCGAGGCGCTGCCCTCGCGGTCGGCGCTGCTGATCGTCCGGTCCGGGCCCGCGGCCGGCGCCCGCTACCTGCTCGACACGGATGTGACGACGGTGGGCCGGCACCCCGACGCCGACATCTTCTTCGACGACGTGACCGTGTCCCGTCGCCACGCCGAGGTCACCCGCGTGGGCGCCGCGTTCGAGATCGTCGACCAGCGCTCGCTCAACGGCACATACGTCAACGGGGAGCGCGTCGACCGCTCGGTGCTGGTCAACGGCGCCGAGGTCCGCATCGGCAAGTTCCGTCTCACCTTCTTCGTCTCGCCCGCCGACCTGCCGGCGGATGAGTGATGGTGGCGGCGACCGCCCGCGGCGCCGCGCCGCATGGACTGCTCAGCATCGGGCAGGTGCTGGCGCTCCTCGCGCCGGAGTTCCCGGCGCTGACCTCGAGCAAGCTGCGCTTCCTCGAGGTGCAGGGCATCGTCGCGCCGCGCCGCACCCAGTCCGGGTATCGCAAGTTCGCGCCCGCCGACGTCGAGCGGCTGCGCCTCGCGCTCACGCTGCAGCGCGACCACTATCTGCCGCTGCAGGTGATCCGCGAGTACCTGGACGACATCGCCGCCGGCAAGTCGCCCGCCTCGCCCACCGGGGTGCCGCGATCGATCGTGCCGCCGGCGCGCCGGTTCCGTCGTGACGATCTGCTGCGCGAGGCCGCGGCCCCGTCCCAGCTGCTCAACGATGCCATCGGGCTCGGGCTGATCCCCGGCGGCGACAGCTATGACGATCGCGCGCTGACGATGCTGCGCTCGCTCGTCGCGCTCGACCGCCACGGGATCGAGCCGCGTCACCTGCGGGCGCTGCGCCAGAGCGCGGAACGCGACGTGGCGCTGGTCGAGTCGGCGTTGGCGCCCCTGCGCCGCCGTTCGGACGCGACCGCACGCGGGCGTGCCTCCGAGGTCGCCGGCGAGCTGTCGCGACGGCTCGGCGAGGTGCGGGAGTCGCTGGTGAGGCAGGCGCTCGAGCGGCTCGAGGGCTGAGACGCGACACGCCGGGCGCGCGACGCGGATGTCGTTGCTCCGTCCCGGTGCCTCCTCTAGCGTGGAGGAAGACGACGTGGGAAAGGAGGGCACCCGGATGAACGCAGGCGAACCCGTCGGTGAAGCCGGGCTGGCATCCGACCTCCTGTTCACGGACGGGCTTCCCCAGCTCGACGACGAGGTCGGCTATCGCGGGGCGCACGCCGCCCGAGCGGCCGGCATCACCTACCGCCAGCTCGACTACTGGGCCCGCACCGAGCTGGTCGAGCCGACCGTGCGCGGTGCGAGCGGATCCGGATCGCAGCGGCTGTACGGGTTCCGCGACATCCTGGTGCTCAAGCTCGTCAAGCGACTGCTGGACACCGGCATCTCGCTGCAGCAGATCCGTGTCGCGGTCGAGCAGCTGCGAGCCGCCGGCATCCGGGACCTCGCCGGGACCACGCTGATGAGCGACGGCGCCTCGGTGTACCTGTGCACCTCGAACGACGAGGTCATCGACCTGGTCAGCCGCGGTCAGGGAGTGTTCGGCATCGCGGTGGGCAAGGTGCTGCGAGAGGTGGAGTCGACGCTCGTCGAGTTCGATCCGCAGGCCCCCGACGCCGCCGACGAGCTCGCCGCGCGTCGGGCCCGTCGCACCGCCTGACGCGGCACGCCGCGTCCGCTCAGGCGGCGGAGGTGCTGTCCTCGGGGGCGGGGATGCGGCCGGTGCGGATGATCCGATCCAGCAGCGCGTCGAAGTCGGCGGCGAGCTCCTGCGCCGAGTCGCCCGGCCAGATGTGCAGCGGCTTCGCGGCGCCCTGCGCCTGCTGCAGCGACGTGCGCTCCGGCAGCTGCGGCGACAGCACGAGCGGGCCGAACATGTCGCGCAGCTCCTTGATGCGGAACTGGTGCTCGATCGACTGCGGGCGCACCCGGTTCACGACGATGCCGAGCGGCTGGAGCCGGGGGGAGAGACCGCGGCGGATCTCCTCGATGGCGCGCAGGGCGCGGTCGGCGGCGGCGACCGAGAACAGCCCCGGCTCGGTGACGACGATGACCCGGTCGGATGCCGCCCAGGCGGTGCGCGTGAGCGCGTTCAGCGAGGGCGCGCAGTCGACCAGCACCAGGTCGTAGTCGGCCTCGACGGTGGCGAGCGCCTCCTCGAGCTTCCACACGTCGCGCACGCTCGGATGCGGGCCGTCGAAGTTGATGGCCGAGGGGCTGCCGATCAGCACGTCGATGGTCCCCGGATGCACCTTGGTCCACCCGCTGGAGGTGATGGCCTGACGGACCACCTTCTCCTTCGGATTGGCCAGCACGTCGGCGATGTTCAGCCGGCCGGCGACCTGGATGTCCATGCCCGTGGACACGTCGGACTGCGGGTCGAGGTCGACGACCAGTGTCCGCACCCCACGGGCGAACGCCGCGGAGGCGAGACCCAGGGTCACGGTGGTCTTGCCGACGCCACCCTTGAGCGAGCTGACGGAAAGGACATGCACGGTCGTCTACGTTACCGTCCCCTAGGCTGAGAGCACACTCAGTCCGCGCAACGACGATGTGCGCGGCACCGCCGGCAGTTCGACGGATGCGAGGTCCTGATGTTCCGAAAGATCCTGGTCGCCAACCGTGGCGAGATCGCGATCCGCGCCTTCCGGGCCGCGTACGAGGTGGGGGCGCGCACGGTCGCCGTCTACCCGTGGGAGGATCGCGGGTCGCTGCATCGGCAGAAGGCCGACGAGTCGTATCAGATCGGCGAGACCGGGCATCCGGTGCGCGCCTACCTCGACGTCGACGAGATCGTCCGCGTCGCCCTCGAAGCCGGCGCGGACGCGATCTACCCGGGCTACGGCTTCCTGTCGGAGAACCCGGAGCTGGCGGAGAAGGCCGCCGCCAACGGCATCACCTTCATCGGGCCGCCGGCATCCGTCCTGGAGATGGCCGGCAACAAGGTGACCGCCAAGGAGCACGCGATCGCCGCGGGCGTGCCGGTGCTGCGCTCGACCGAGGCCAGCGACGACGTCGACGCCCTGGTGGCGCAGGCCGACGAGATCGGCTTCCCGGTGTTCGCCAAGGCCGTCGCCGGTGGTGGCGGACGCGGGATGCGGCGCGTCGAGACCAAGGAGGAGCTCGCCCCGGCGCTGGCCGAGGCGATGCGCGAGGCGCAGAGCGCGTTCGGCGATCCGCGCATGTTCCTGGAGCAGGCCGTGCAGCGGCCGCGTCACATCGAGGTGCAGGTGCTCGCGGACGCCACCGGGGAGACCGTGCACCTGTTCGAGCGCGACTGCTCGGTGCAGCGACGCCATCAGAAGGTCATCGAGATCGCGCCCGCCCAGAACCTCGACGACGGGCTGCGCACCGCGCTGCACGGCTATGCGGTCGCGTTCGCCCGCTCCATCGGCTACGTCAACGCCGGCACCGTCGAGTTCCTGCTCGAGACCGCCGGCCCGCGCGCCGGCGACGTCGTGTTCATCGAGATGAACCCGCGCATCCAGGTCGAGCACACCGTGACCGAGGAGGTGACGGACGTCGACCTGGTGCAGTCGCAGATGCGGATCGCGGCGGGGGAGACCCTCGCCGAGCTCGGGCTCGAGCAGCAGGACATCCGGCTGCGCGGCGCCGCGCTGCAGTGCCGCATCACCACCGAGGACCCGGCCCAGGGCTTCCGGCCCGACACCGGCCGCATCACCACCTACCGCTCGCCCGGCGGCGCCGGCATCCGGCTCGACGGCGGCACCACCGCGGCGGGGTCGCAGATCAGCCCCCACTTCGACTCGATGCTGGCCAAGCTCACCTGCCGCGGGCGCGACTTCCCGGCGGCCGTCGCGCGCGCCAAGCGCGCGCTCGCCGAGTTCCGCATCCGGGGCGTGGCCACCAACATCCCGTTCCTGCGCGCCGTGCTGGACGACCCGGCGTTCGTCGCCGGCGACATCAGCACCTCCTTCATCGACGAGCGTCCGCAGCTGCTGACCAGCAACCCGTCCCGCGACCGCGCCACGAAGCTGCTGAACTGGCTCGCCGACGTCACCGTCAACCGTCCCCACGGGGAGAAGCCGGTGGCCGTGTCGCCGGGCAGCAAGCTGCCTGCGATCGACCTGCAGGCGCCCCCGCCGCCGGGCAACCTGCAGCGGCTGCGCGAGCTCGGACCGGCGGGGTTCGCTGCGGCGCTGCGGGCGCAGACCGCGCTCGCGGTCACCGAGACCACCTACCGCGACGCGCACCAGTCGCTGCTCGCGACCCGCGTGCGCACGCGCGACCTGGTGCGGGTGGCGCCGCACGTCGCCCGCATGACGCCGCAGCTGCTGTCGGTCGAGGCCTGGGGCGGGGCGACCTACGACGTCGCGCTCCGGTTCCTCGCCGAGGATCCGTGGGAGCGCCTCGAGGCGTTGCGCGACGCGCTGCCGAACATCCCCATCCAGATGCTGCTGCGCGGTCGGAACACCGTCGGCTACACCCCGCGCCCGGTGGAGGTGACGAACGCGTTCGTGCGCGAGTCGGCCGCGACCGGCGTCGACGTCTTCCGCATCTTCGACGCCCTCAACGACGTCGACCAGATGCGGCCGGCGATCGACGCCGTGCTCGAGACCGGCACCGCCGTCGCCGAGGTCGCCGTGTGCTACACCGGCGATCTGCTCGACCCCGCCGAGAGGCTCTACACCCTCGACTACTACCTGCGTCTGGCCGACGAGATCGCCTCCTCCGGTGCGCACGTCCTCGCCATCAAGGACATGGCGGGCCTGCTGCGCCCCGCCGCCGCGGCCAGGCTCGTCACGGCGCTGCGGGAGCGGTTCGATCAGCCCGTGCACCTGCACACCCACGACACCGCGGGTGGACAGCTGGCGACCCTGCTGGCGGCCAGCGCGGCGGGTGTGGACGCGGTGGATGCCGCCGCGGCGCCGCTGTCGGGCACGACCAGTCAGCCGTCGCTGTCGGCGCTGGTGGCCGCCCTGGCCCACACCGATCGCGACACCGGTCTGGACCTGCAGGCGGTCTGCGACCTCGAGCCGTACTGGGAGGGAGTGCGTCACCTGTACCGGCCGTTCGAGTCGGGTCTGCCGGCGCCGACCGGGCGCGTGTACCACCACGAGATCCCGGGGGGACAGCTCTCCAACCTGCGGCAGCAGGCGATCGCGCTCGGCATGGCCGACGACTTCGAGCGCATCGAGGACATGTATGCGGCAGCCGATCGCATCCTCGGCCGCATCCCGAAGGTGACCCCGTCGTCGAAGGTCGTCGGCGACCTCGCGCTCGCACTCGTCGCGGCGAACGCGGACCCGGCCGACTTCGAGCAGAACCCGCAGAACTACGACATCCCCGACTCCGTGGTCGGGTTCATGGCGGGTGAGCTCGGCGACCTGCCGGGCGGCTGGCCGGAGCCCTTCCGTGAGAAGGTGCTCGCCGGCAAGCGGGTCTCGGTCGGCATCCAGCCGATCACCGCCGAGGAGGCCGCGGCGCTCGAGGGCGAGCGCGACGTGCGCCGCCGCACGCTGAACCGCCTGCTGTTCCCCGCCCCCGCGAAGGAGTTCGAGCGCACCCGCGAGACCTACGGCGACCTCTCGAAGCTCGGCACGCCCGACTACCTCTACGGTCTCACGCCCGGCGAGGAGCACATCGCCGAGATCGATCCCGGCGTGCAGCTGTACGTGGGCCTCGAGGCCATCGGCGAGGCCGACGAGAAGGGCATGCGCACCGTCATGACCACGCTCAACGGGCAGCTGCGGCCGGTGTTCGTGCGTGATCGCAGCATCGCCGTCGAGACGCGTTCGGCGGAGAAGGCCGACACCAGCCGGCCCGGTCAGGTCGCCGCCCCCTTCTCCGGCGTGGTGACGGTCAAGGTCGCCCTCGGCGACACGGTCGCGGCGGGCGCCCCGGTCGCGGCGATCGAGGCGATGAAGATGGAGGCGGCCATCACCGCGCCGGTCGACGGGATCGTGGAGCGGCTCGTGGTCACGGGCACCGCGCAGGTCGAGGCGGGCGACCTTTTGGTCGTCATCCGGCCGGCCGGATAGCCTGGTGCGGGCGTGCGGAGCGCCCGTAGGGAGTTCACAGCATGTCCGAACGCACCGATCCGTACCAGGATCCCGATGACGAGACGACCACGGTCAGCATCGCCGATGCCGGCGTCGGCATCCTGGGCCCGGCGACCGCGCAGGTCGCGGTGACCCTTCCGGTCGAGCACGTCGAGGACGACCTGGTGGACGACGACGGCCCGGCCGAAGACGTCGTGGACGCCGAGATCGTCGCCGAACCCGCACCCGCCGCCGCGCGCGCCGTGACACGTGAGCCGGCGCCGGTGCCCGAGCCGGCGCCCACGGCACCCCCCGCCCCGGCCGCCGG
>NZ_JASGEL010000023.1:0-5571 GCF_047606385.1 Microbacterium sp. | reverse complement strand
CCGCCCCTGCCGCACGTGCGGCTGACCGGCCGGCGCCGGCGGCTCTGAGCGCCCGGCGGCGGGGCGTCGAGCGGCGGCGCTACGCTGGCCCCGTGGCCCGAGCCTCCGTCCTGTCGACGCGCGTCCTGCTGACCTGCGCGGCGATCGCCGTGGCCACGGGTCTTCTCGGCGGCATCGCCGGCTGGGTCACGATCCCGGTGCTGGCGACGGTGCCGGTCATGTACGGGCTCGTGCTCGGCGTGCACGTGCTGCCCGGCATCATCGCGCAGGAGGTGCTGCGGCTGCCGTGGGTCGCGCTGATCACGCACGTGCTCGCCGCCCTGGTCGCCAGCGCCACCGGACCGCAGTGGGCGCTGCGATTCCTCGGCACGGCGATCCTGTTCGGCGGCATCCAGGAGCTCGTCGCGGCGCTGACCCGTTACCGCTCGTGGGCGGCATGGCGCTTCTTCGTGTCCGCGGTGGTCATCGGCGTGGTCATCGCCGTCCCGGTGTTCTTCGTCGCCGACCTGGGCACGATGCCGCTGTGGGCGCAGATCTCCTACCTCGCCTTCTCGGTCGTCGCGCCGGTGGCCTGGACGGCGATCGGCCTCGCGATCGGCACGGCGCTGCGCCGCGCGGGCATCACCCGCATCCGTCGTTGACGCGGGGCCCGACGAACGTGAGGGCCGACTAACTTAGAGAGCGCCCGTTCCTCTTCGACTGGATGCCCGTGTCCGCTCCCGCGCCCGACAGCACCGCCGTCCCCCGGTCCGCCACCTCGGGCGCTCCGCTGCTGCAGGTCGCCGAGCTGTCGGTGACCCACGACGGCGCGACCGTCGCGACGCCGGCGAGCGTCTCGTTCACGGTCGAACGCGGCGAGGTCGTCCTGCTGCTCGGGCCGAGCGGTGCGGGCAAGTCCACGCTGACCCTCGCCCTGAACGGCCTGATCCCCCACGCGGTGCCCGCCGATGTGCAGGGACGGGTCGTCGTGGGCGGCGTGGACACGGCCGACGCGACGGTCGCAGAGCTGAGCCGGCATGTCGCCATGGTGTTCCAGGATCCGGATGCGCAGCTGGTGACCGGCACCGTCCTCGACGAGGTGGCGTTCGGACCGGAGAACCTGCGGCTGCCGGTGGCCGAGGTGCTCGCCCGGAGCGAGCAGGCGCTGCGCCGCGTCGGGCTGTGGGAGCGCCGGCACGAGAACCCGGACCGCCTCTCCGGCGGCGGCCGCCAGCGGCTCGCGATCGCCGCGGCGCTGGCGATGGGGTCGCCGCTGCTGGTGCTCGACGAGCCCACCGCGAACCTCGATCCCACCGGGATCGAGGAGGTCTACGCGGCCCTGGCGGACCTCGCGGCGGCAGGCGACCACGCCATCGTGCTGGTCGAGCACAACCTCGACGCGGCCATGGCGGTCGTCGACCGGGTGGTCGTGCTGGATGCCGAAGGCCGGCTCGTCGCCGACGGCGGCGTCGACGAGGTGCTGCGCGCGCGAGCCGAGGAGCTGGCCGCACTCGGGGTGTGGCTGCCGGTCGCGACGCTCGCAGCGCTGCGTCTGCGACGGGCCGGCTACATCCTCGAGCCGGTGCCGCTCACCCCGGGCGAGCTGCACGACGCGCTGGCGCCGCATCCGGCCGTGGGCCACGACGGGCCGGCGCCGGCACCCGCGCCCTCGACGCGCGCGACCGCTGTGCAGGTCACCGGGCTGACCCTGCACCGCGGACGCACCGAGGTGCTGCACGACGTGTCGCTGACGGTGCCGGCCGGATCGTTCACCGCGATCGTCGGTGCGAACGGCGCCGGCAAGTCGAGCCTGCTCTCGGCGATCGCGGGCGTCCTCCGGCCGCCGCGCGGCACGGTGCGCCTGGGCGACGCGGACGTCGCACGCGTCGATCAGCGGATGCTGCCCAGCCGGATCGGGTTCGTGTTCCAGAACCCCGAGCACCAGTTCGTCGCGCACACCGTGTTCGACGAGGTCGCGCACGGCCTGCGCCGGCAGCGGCTCGACGAGACAGAGGTGCGCGCACGCACCATGGATCTGCTGGCGCGGTTCGGGCTCGCAGGCCACGCCGAGCAGCATCCGTTCCTCCTGTCGGGCGGCCAGAAGCGCCGTCTCTCGGTCGGCACGGCGCTCGTCGCCGGGGCGCCGGTGCTGGCCCTCGACGAGCCGACCTTCGGGCAGGACCGGGCTCGCGCCGACGAGCTGCTGCGCCTGCTCGCGGACCTCCGCGACGACGGCGTCACCGTGATCGTCGTGACCCACGACATGCAGCTGGTCAGCGAATACGCCGACCGGGTCACGGTGATGGCCGGCGGGCGCGTGATCGCCGTCGGCGCCACGGCCGACGTGCTCGACGACCGTGCGCTCATCGAACGCGCCGGGCTGCGGCTGTCACCGCTGCGGCAGGTGCTGGCCGGGCTCACGCAGCATCCGGCCCTCGTCCGGGCGACCCGGCTCGCGGACCTGCCCGGAGGCGGGCCATGACCGGCCTGGCCGTCGACCCGTTCGCGCCGGCGTCGCCGGCCGGCCCGGTGCGGTTCCTGTACCGGCTGAACCCGCTGTCGAAGCTGGCGGCGGTGATCCCGGCGACCGTGGCGCTGGTGTTCGTCCGCGACCTGGCGGTCCCGCTCTCCTTCCTCGCGCTCGCCGCCGTGACGCTGCTGATCGGGGTGCGGTTCTCGAGCCGCCTCGTCCTGATCCTCGCGGTGGGGGTCCCGGCCGGCGCCATGGTCCTCGGACTCGCGTTCTCGCTGTGGACGGATCCGGCGCATGTCGCCGACACCCCGGTCGTGCTCCGCGTCGGCGACGGGACGCTGTACGCCGGCGCCCTGCGCACCGGCATGGCGACCGGCGTCCGCCTGGCCGCCATCGCCGGGCTGGCGCTGGTGCCCGGGCTCAGCACCACCGGCGCCGACCTCGTCCGCTCGTGGGTCCAGCAGCTGCGCGTGCCCTACCGCATCGGCTACACGGCGCTCGCCGCGTTCCGGTTCGTGCCGAGGTTCGCGTACGAGCTCGACGTGATCCGGCAGGCCCACCGCGTGCGCGGCGCCGGCGGCGGCAGGTCGCCGTTCGCCGTCGGCCGCCGCTGGTTCGGCTACGTCGTACCGCTGCTGGCAGGCGCGATCCGCCATGCCGAGCGGGTCGCGCTGGCGATGGACGCCCGGGCCTTCGGCGCCTATCCCGAGCGCACCGAGCGGTACCCGGTGCCGTTCCGCATCCGCGACGTGGTGTTCGTGGTGCTCGCCTGGGCGGTGTCCGCCGCGGTCCTCGTCCTCCCCGGGACCCGCTGACAGACGCGCTACCGGCGGCCGGTGACCTGGCGCGCGACGATCTCGCGCATGATCTCGTTGGACCCGCCGTAGATGCGGTGCACACGGGCGTCCGCGAACGCGCGCGCGATGGGGTACTCAAGGATGTAGCCGTAGCCGCCGTGCAGCTGCAGGCACGCATCGAGGACCTCCCCCTCGCGCTCCGTGGTCCAGAACTTGACCTTCGCCGCCTCCTCCGGCGTGAGCTTCTGCTCGCCGTACAGCCCGATCGCCCGGTCGACGTAGGCCCACAGCACGTCGACCGTGGTCGCGATGTCGGCGAGCGCGAACCGGCTGTTCTGGAAGTCGATCACCGGTTGCCCGAACGCCTCGCGACTGGCGGTGTACTCGAGTGTCCAGATCAGCCCCGCCTCGGATGCCGCCGCCGCCGCGACCCCGATCGACAGCCGCTCGAGCGGCAGGTTGCGCATGAGCTGCACGAAGCCGTGGCCCTCCTCGCCGCCGATGAGGTTCTCGTCCGGGACGAAGACGTCGGTGAAGCTGAGCTCGGCGGTGTCGTGGCCCTGGAATCCGATCTTGTGCAGCTTCTTGCCGTGGTCGAAGCCGGCCATGCCGTTCTCGAGCAGCAGCAGGCTGAACGCGTCGGCCTTGTTGCCCTCGCCGGTCTTCACGAAGGTGACGACGACGTCGGCGGTCTTCCCAGAGGAGATGAACGTCTTCGCGCCGTTCACGACGTAGCCGCCGTCGACCTTCTTAGCGGTGGTCTTCACGCCGCGCAGGTCGCTGCCGGCACCGGGCTCGGTCATCGCCAGCGCGCCGAGGATCTCGCCGGTGGCCATGCCCGGCAGCCACTTCTCCTGCTGCGCCGGCGTGCCGAAGTGGACGAGGTAGGGCACGGCGAGGTCGTCCTGGATGCCGAAGGCGCCGGCCAGCGAGCCGAGCCCGGCCTTGATGGTCTCCTCCATGACGACCGTGCGGAAGCGGTAGTCCTGCAGCATCCCGGCGCCGCCGAACTCCTCCGGCACCGACAGGCCGATGATCCCGGCCGCTCCCGCGGCGAGCATGGTGGCGCGGTCGATCTCGCCGTCGGCATCCCACTGCTCGCGCTTCTCGTTCGTGCCGTAGCGCTTGATGAACTCGGTGACGACCTCGCGGAACGCCTCGTGGTCCTCGTCGTAGATGTCGCGCTCCATGCGCCGGTCCTTCCTCTCCGCTGGGCGGGTCTCAGGCGACGATGCGGGCATCGATGGGTGCTGCGGCGGCGTCGCCGCGTGCGAGTCTAGGGACGCGATCGATGCACGCGCATCCGGCCTGTGGGATCGCGACGCCCGGCCGGCAGGAGCGCGCGGCGACGTTGTGGGATGCCTCCAGGCGGGACGCGGTCAGTCCACGTAGTCGGGCGCTGCGGGCAGCCCGAAGAAGTCCTCGAGCGTGTGGAACCCGCCGTCGTGATACGCCTGGGCGAGCTGCACGCCCATGAACCGCAGGTGCCACGGCTCGGCCTTGTAGCCGGTGGTGTCGGTGTAGCCGTCCTCGTACCGCACGATGAAGCCGTACTGCCAGGCGTTCTGCGCGACCCACTGCCCCTGCGCCGACGCTCCGAAGTCGTCGAGTCCGCCGCAGGAGCTGCCGCACGCGACGAGGTCGAGGGCGAGCCCGGTCTGATGCTCGCTGTAGCCGGGCCGGGCGCTCTCCAGGTCGGCGGCCGTGGTGCCGTCGGCGGAGACGTGCTCGGCGTACGTGCTCTGCTGCGTCGTGTACGAGCGGTAGGAGCTGAGCGACGCGATCTCGCCGACGCCGGCGGTCTCCGCCCCCTCGGCCAGCGCCGCCAGCGCAGTCATCGCCTCCTGTCCGAGGCTGCCGCCGTTCAGCGAGCTCACCTCGCTGAACGTCACGAGGGTCGAGGGCACGTAGTCGATCGGGTCCAGCGGCCGCGCCTTGTTCACCACCACCCACCGGTGATCGGCGTCGGACAGCGAGATGCAGGGAGCGGTGCCGTCAGCGACCGCTTCACGGAAGACCTCACCCCCGCCCGCCGCCGTGATGACCGCCTCGTCGTCGCCGGCCGCCAGCGCCGTCTGCACGTCGGGATCGTCGCAGATGGAGGCCGACGCCGAGGCCTGGCTGATCTGCGGCACCGGGAGCGAATCGGCAGCGGGGGGCACATCGACGGCCGTCGCCGAGATCGCCCGGACGATCGCGGGGGTCCAGGCCGCCAGGAGGATCACCACGAGGACGGCGCCGACGATCACCCCGGCCCGGCGCCGACGGCCGCGCAGGGCCGCCGCGCGTGCGGCTCGGCGGCCCTGGGCCGGGGCGGCGCTG
>NZ_JASGEL010000022.1:0-36719 GCF_047606385.1 Microbacterium sp. | reverse complement strand
GCCGGCTCCGGCGGTGCGCCCGCGCCCTCACGCCCGCAGGCGCCCGCCGCGCCCTCGACATCCGTCACCGACTGGGCCGTCGCGCCGATCCCCGGCACGACCGAGGCGTCGGGGGGGCATGTCGCGCCCGATGCGCCGCAGGCGCAGGCCGTGCCACCGGCGCAGTTCGCGGTCGACGACGAGCCGGAGGAGGCGGCATCGGCCTCGGTGCGCACGGCGACCCTCGCCCCCGCCGTCGAGGGCGCGGTGCTGCCGGCCTCGGAGACCGCGCCCGTCCCGGACGATGCCGACGACGAAGACGATCTCGACATCGTCGACCCGACCGAGGCGCCCGCACCGCCGGTCGTGCCGGCTCCGGTCCGTCCGGCACCGGGGGCGGTGCAGCGCTACGGCGAGGCCGTCGTGCGCCAGCTGCTCGACGCCCGCTTCGTGCGGGAAGAGCCGTACCAGGCGCCGACGAGGTTCAGCTGATGTACGACGGCATCGTGCAGGAGCTCATCGACGAGTTCGGCCGGCTTCCCGGCATCGGCCCGAAATCCGCGCAGCGCATCGCGTTCCACATCCTGCAGACCCCGAACTTCGACGTCTCGCGCCTGTCGGTGCTGCTCGGCGAGGTGCGCGAGAAGGTGCGCTTCTGCGAGGTCTGCGGCAACGTCAGCGAGCAGGAGCGGTGTGCGATCTGCCGCGACCCGCGTCGCGACGCGAGCGTCATCTGCGTCGTCGAGGACGCGAAGGATGTCGCCGCGATCGAGCGCACGCGAGAGTTCCGCGGGCTGTACCAGGTGCTCGGCGGCGCGATCAGCCCGATCGCCGGCGTCGGCCCCGACGACCTGCGCATCGCCCAGCTCATGCGGCGCCTCGCGAGCGGCGAGGTCGCAGAGGTGATCCTCGCCACCAACCCCAACCTGGAGGGCGAGGCGACGGCGACCTACCTCAGCCGGCTGCTGACCACGCTGGAGATCCGCGTCACCCGGCTCGCGTCCGGGCTGCCCGTCGGCGGCGATCTCGAGTACGCCGACGAGGTCACGCTCGGCCGCGCCTTCGAGGGACGCCGCACGCTCTGAGCGGTGCGCGGCCGGCCCGGCCTCAGCGCAGCACCTCGACCAGCACGATCCACGACACCAGCAGTGCCGTCACGATGGCCGCGAGAGCGCCGACGGCGACGACGATCAGCCCGACGCTCGAGCCGGCCAGCAGCATCACCGCCCCGGTGCCGTACACCACCGGGGCGAGGTAGGCCATGACCGCCTTGCCCCATCGCATGCGATTCCACGGATCGCGGTTCTGGTAGACGCGGATGGTCGCCGACGTCGAGAACACCGCGACCGCTGCGGCCAGCACCAGCGTCGTCCACCCGTAGGCGGCGCCCGTCAACCCCGGCATGAGACCGACGGCGCAGACGCAGATCGCGAGGACCAGCCCCGCGATCGCGTTCGCCACCCGCGCCGTCAGCGAACGCTCCTTCACGATGACCGCGATGTTGATGGTCGCCGCGACGATGACCAGGCCGGCCAGGGCGGCGGTGGCGCCGAGCATCGCGACGTCGAAATCCTTCCAGGCGTCGAGCGCGGCATCCATGCCCGGATGCTATCGCGGGCGGCGCGGCGGGCTCGGCCGGCACCCGCCCTCAGCTCGGCGTCGTCACCCGGATCCGCGCCCACGCGGCCTGCACGTCGTCGCGGGAGAAGAGGCCGGCGCCGGGTCGTCGGGTGTTCGCGCTGCCGGCGGCCGAGGCGAGCCGCAACGCGAGCGGGAGAGACTGCCCGCGTTCCTGCGCGACAAGGAGCCCGGCGAAGAAGCTGTCGCCGCTGCCGACCGTGTAACGGCCCCGAAGCGGATCGGGTTCGGCGCGCCAGGCGCCCTGCGCGTCGATCGCGACCGCACCGTCGGCGCCGTCCGTGACGACGACCGTCCGGATGCCCCGCTCCCGGAGTGCCGACGCGAGCTCGAGCGCCGTGCCGTCGCGGCCTATGGCCTCTGCCGCCTCGGCGCGGTTCACCTTCACGAGGTCCGCGCCGTGAGCGACGAGCGCGGCGAGCGCGGCTCCCGACGTGTCGACGGCCACCACGCGTCCGCCGAGCGCGTCGATGTCGCCTTCGACGCTGCCGCTCACGACGAGACGACTCGTCGACGGCGCAGCCCTCACCAGCGCGGCCAGATCGGACGCCGGAGCCCGTTCGTTGATCTCGGTGACCTCCTGACCGACCACGGAGACGCAGGTCCGGGTCTCGCCCGTCGCGTCGATCCGAGTGAGCCGTATGCCCTCGCCCCGCGCGAGTTCGGCGACGCGTTCGCCGGTGGGGCCGCCGAGAGCGGCGATCACCTCGACGTGCTCGCCCAGGCGCAGCGCGGCACGGGCGAGATTGAATCCCTTGCCTCCGGCCAGCCGCACCACCTCGAACGGTCGGTGGATCGCGCCCGGCCGCAGCTCGTCGACGAGATAGGTGACGTCGAGGGCCGGGCTCGGGACGAGGACCGTGATCATTCGACGAGGTCGGCGAGGACGGCCTGGCTCGCCGTGCCGCCCGCGCCGCGGGTCGAAAGGGAGCCGGCGATCGTCGCCTATCGGAGCCGCTCGTGCTCGTCCGTCACGTCGTGCGCGATCGCGGCGATATAGCCCGCATCGAAGCTGTCGCCGGCCCCCGTCGTGTCGACGACGTCCACCGCCAGGCCGGGTGCATGGATGCGCGGACCCGCCATCGACACCGAGAAGCCGCCCCGTGCCCCGTCCTTGACCACGACCCGTGGCCCGAGGCGGGAGATCGCCTCCGCCGGGTGGACGTGCGACACGGAGAGGGCGCGCGCGATCGCCTCCAGCTCGGACCGATTCGGCAGCAGCACATCGACCTCGGGCACGAGCTCGGCGACGGTGTCCCAGCGTTCGCTCGGATCCCAGTTGGTGTCGAGGCTGACGCCGGTGCCGTCGGCGCGCAGCCGGCGCGCGAGACCGGGCAGATCCTCGCGGAGGGGACCGAGGAGGTAGGGGGAGGCGAAGTGGACCCACGCGGCGTCGTGTTCGAGCGCGGTGCCGATCCGCACCTTCTTCGCGCTCGGCATGGGCATTCCGTTCCAGATGATCCTCGTCCCGCTGTTTCTCGCGTCGCACAGCATCTCCGTGTTCATGATCGACTGGGTCACCGGAGTGTGGGACGACCGCATCAGCCTCGTGCTGTTCTACGTGGTGCTCTCGCTCCCGTTCAGCGTCTTCGTCCTCACGGGCTTCTTCCGCACTCTGCCGAGCGAGCTCGAGGAGGCCGCCGCCCTGGACGGCGCCTCGCCTTTCCGCACGTTCCGCACGATCATGTTCCCCCTCGCCCGGCCCGGCGTGATCACGGTGTTCGTGCTCAATCTCGTCTCGCTCTGGAACGAGACGGTGCTGGTGCTGGTGCTGGTGCCCGATCCGGACGAGCGGACGCTTCCCGCGGCGCTGCTCAACCTCTACAACGCCATGCAGTTCACCTCGAACTGGGGTGGGCTGTTCGCCGGCATCGTCATCGTCGTGATGCCGATGATCATCCTCTATCTCTGGGTGGGACGGCGCATCATCGACGGAATGACACAGGGAGTCGGACGATGACCGGGACGACACGGCCGCAGCACGCGGGGACGATCGAGATCGGCGGGATGACGGTGCCGTATCTGGCCGCCGGCCCCCTCCGGCCGCTCGGCGACGGGACGTTCGCCGCCCCCGCCGGCGGGGTCGCGCTGCTGCATCCGTTCGGCGACACCGCCTTCTACCGGCATGGCTGGAACTCGTGGAGCCCCACGGGTTGGCGCCGCCTGAGTGAGCCTCCGCTGCGGATCGAGAACGATCCACGGCGGACGCTGACCGCCGACGACGCGCGCAACGACACGCCGTTCGTCCACTCGGGCAGCGCGGTGGGCGCGGTCGAGGGGCCGGACGGGCGCGTGCTGCTGCTCGGCTCGCTCGGTCTGGGCACACCGCGCGTGGGTGCCACCGAGACGACCCTGTGGGGCACGGTCGAGCGCGACGACGCCGAGTGGCTCCTCGCCTACGGCGACGAGGCGGAGGTCTTCGCCGTCTACGCCGAGCACGTCGCTGCCCGGCTGGGCTCTCGCCAGACCCGCGCCGGACGGGTGTGGTGCAGCTGGTACTCCTTCTACGAGGACATCTCGGAGGCCGCGCTGCGCGAGGTCGTCGAAGATCTGCGCGGGCTGCCGTTCGATGTGGTGCAGATCGACGACGGCTGGGAGCGGTCGGTGGGCGACTGGGAGGCGAACGCGAAGTTCCCCTCGGGGATGCGGACCGCGGCCGACTCCATCCGGGAGACGGGCGCGCAGGCGGGGCTGTGGCTCGCCCCCTTGATCGCGCTGCCCTCGTCGGGCTTCGCGCGAGAGCGGCCCGACCTGCTGGTGCGCGACGACGACGGGTCTCCGCTGGTCTCCGGGTACAACTGGGGCAGTGCGTACTTCACCCTGGACACCACCCGCCCGGAGGTGCAGGATCACCTGCGCGCGCTGTTCGCCCGCGTCGTCGACTGGGGGTTCTCCTATCTCAAGCTCGACTTCATGTATGCCGGTGCCGTGGCGGGCGTGCGTTCGACCGATCGGCACCGCGAAGAGGTGTACCGCGACGCCCTCGCGCTCATCCGTGAGACGGTGGGGGAGCGGACGTATCTGCTGGGCAGCGGGGTCCCCATGCTGCCCTCCGCCGGGCTCATCGACGGTGCCCGCGTCGGCCCCGACGTCGCCGCGTTCTGGGACAACCTGGAACGGCCCGCGGATCCCAGCGGACCGGGCGCGAAGAACGCCCTGGTCGCCTCCGTCCACCGGTATTGGCTGCGGCGGCTCTATCAGACCGATCCGGACGTCGTGTACTTCCGCCGACGGCGGAGTCTGCTCGACGACCGGCAGCGGCAGGCGCTGCAGGACCTCGCAGCCGTCGTCGCGTTCAAATCGACATCCGACCGGACGGCATGGCTGGACCCGCAGGAGACCGACGACCTGCGGGAGTGGCTCGAGCGTACCGAGGAGATCGGCCGCACCGGCCGGTACACGTTCACGATCGACGGCAGGCCGGTCGATCTCGGGCCTCTCGTCGACGGCTCCGCCGTGTCCCCCAGCACCACCGTCAACTAGGGAGGAGCCGGCGTGCCTCATCCGGCATCATCGTGGGACGATCTGCGGCGGCTGCCGCTGACGCAATGGCGACCGGTCGAACAGGTCAGACACCGGGTCACGTCGATCGCGCGAGCCGCCGTGCCCGCGATCGACGTGCACAACCATCTCGGCCGATGGCTCAGCGACGGCGAGTGGATGGTTCCCGACGTCGCCGAGCTGGTCGGGGTCATGGACGAGGTGGGGGTCGAGACCGTCGTGAACCTCGACGGGCTGTGGGGGGACGAGGTGACCGCGAACGTCGAGCGCTACGACCGCGCCTATCCCGGACGCTTCCTGACCTTCTGCCACCTCGACTGGTCGCGGCTCGCGTCGCCGGACGGCGTCCAGGAGCTCTGCCGGTCACTCGACGACAGCGTCCGTCGCGGCGCCCGCGGCGTGAAGATCTGGAAGACGCTGGGGCTGGGTTTCCGGGATGCCGACGGCAGCCTCATCTCGCCCGACGACCAGCGCGTGGCCGCCGTGCTCCGCCATGCCGGCGAGCGGGGACTGCCCGTGCTCATCCACACCGCCGACCCGATGGCGTTCTTCGAGCCTCTCGACGAACGCAACGAGCGTCTCGACGAGCTCCTGCGGGAGCGGGACTGGTGGTTCGGCGACCCGTCCGTCCATCCCACCTTCGACCGGCTCCTGGACGCGCACCGCGCGCTGGTCCAGGCCTGTCCGGACGTCCAGTTCATCGGCGCGCACGCAGGGTGCGCCGCGGAGGACCTCGACCGGGTCGAACGGATGCTGGATGCCTGCCCGAACTACACGATCGACATCGGCGGGCGCATGGCCGAGCTCGGCCGCCAGCCTCGCCGATTCGCCGAGCTCGTCGGCCGGCATCCCGATCGCGTGCTCTTCGGCACCGACATCTATCCCGCGACGACCGAGCAGTTCCGGCTGCACTTCCGCTTCCTCGAGACCGACGACGAGGCCTTCGAGTACGCGCCCGGGCACGACATCCCGCCGCAGGGCCGGTGGTCGATCGCCGCGCTGGCGCTGGACGAGCCGCTGCTGGCGGGGATCTACCGCGACAACGCGCGTCGGGTGCTCGGCCTCGGCTGAAGGTCAGCGCTCGCCGGAGGCCATCACGCGATCACGGCGCTGAACCGGGCGACCACGTGTGTCATGGCGTCCCGCACCGGGACCGTGTAACGACGCGGGTCGACGATGTCCGGATCGGCCGCGAGCGCGGTTCGCAGCGTGCTCGTCGCCGCGAGGTTCAGCGCCGTGCCGACGTTCACCTTGCGCATGCCGGCGCCGATCGCCTGGCGTAGGTCGCTGTCGGGGACGCCGGACGAGCCATGAAGGACGAGCGGGACGTGCACGCGCTGCGCGATCCGTTCGACGAGGGCGGTGTCCACGGCGGCGGACCGCTCCCGCATGGCGTGAGAGCTGCCCACCGCCACGGCGAGGAGGTCGACATTCGTCGCGTCGGCGAACGCTGCGGCCTCCTGCGGGTCGGTGCGCACCCCCGGAGCGTGCGCGCCGTCCTTCCCGCCGATCTCGCCCAGTTCCGCCTCGACGAGGATGCCCGCCCGATGCGCACGCGCCGCCGCCGCCGTCGTCGCCGCGACGTTCTCGGCGTAGGGCAGGCGAGATGCGTCTACCATGATCGACCCCAGGCCCCACCGCCGGCTCGAACGGATGGCGAGATCGACGAGCCGAGGATCCTGGACGTGATCCAGATGCAGAGCCAGCGGAACGGACGCCGCACGCGCGACGGCGCGGCAGGCGAGCAGCAGCGGCGCGGGGTCGCCGCCGTGGAAGCGCACGGCGTTCTCGCTGATCTGCAGGATCGCGCCGGCCGACGAGGCGCCGGCCGCGATCGCCTCTGCGTGCTCGAGCATGATCACGTTGAACGCCGGTACCGCGCCGCCGCGGGCGATCGCGCGCTCGATGAGCTCCGCGGTCGAGGTCAGGCTCACGCGAGCACCGGGCCGGTGCCGGTCCGCTCCCGCGAGGAAGGGACGGCGCACCGGGCATGGATCCGGCGCGCGAGCGTCGCACCGCTGCGGCAGAGGAGAGCTGTTGTCACATGTCCATCGTGGAGTTCATGATTGAAGCGCGCAAACAATGAGCGATAGTCGGCTAATATGCGCATTAAGATTGCGCGTTACCGCCGTTCCTGACGAATCGAGGGCACATGTCGACCTTTTCCGCCGATCGACCCGGCATCGCCGTCTCGGGCAAGCGCCAGCGACGCATGACACAGATTCTCGAGACGCTCACCGCGCGTGGCTCCGCGTCGTTCGCCGAGCTCGCCGCCGAGCTCTCGGTCTCGCCGGCCACCGTTCGCCGCGACCTCTCGAACCTCGCCGATGAACGACTCCTGGTGCGCACGCACGGCGGCGCGCGCGTGCTGGAGTCGCGCAACGAGCTGCCGGTGAGCCTGCGCGACACACGCTTCCAGGACGCGAAGCGGGCGATCGCCGAGGCGGTCGCGGACATCGTGCCACGTCAGCGGTACGCGGTCGCGCTCAGCGGAGGCTCGACGACGGCGGCCGTCGCACGCGCCCTCTCGCGGCACGAGGAACTCACGATCGTCACGAACTCCCTGTCGATCGCGCATCTCGTCACGGTCTATCCGCAGCTGAAGGTGGTGATGACCGGCGGCATCCTTCGTTTCGAGTCGCTCGAGCTGGTCGGCGTGCTCGCCGAGAACACCTTCAAGGCCGTCAATGTCGGCATGGCGATCCTCGGAACCGACGGGATCTCCGCCGCCGGCGGCGTGACCACGCACGACGAGACGGAGGCGCGAACCAACAACTCGATGGTGGTCCATGCCCAGCGCACGATCGTCGTCGCAGACGGGTCCAAGATCGGCCGCCTCACCCTGGCCCAGGTGGCGTCCATCGACCAGGTCTGGATGCTCGTCACCGACGACTCGGCCGATCCCTCGGCGCTCGACGAGATCCGAGCGGCCGGCGTGAAGGTGTCCGTCGTCGGCGCCGGCGGACGAGAGGAGCCGCGAGGCGCGGCAGACGCATGACTGTCGTGGATGCCATCGCCCGCCGTGTCCATAACTCAGGCAGATCCCGGCCAGGTCGGGTCGGCACGGGCGGGAGGCGCGTTTCCGCCTGAGTCATGTGCACGACGCGGCGGTCGACGCATGGCGGCGGCGGCATATCGGCGACCGTAGAATGGACGGTCGGGCGCCGCATCCGCGCGCCCGGCATTCCCCGGGAGTCTCCACTGTGGCGTTGATCGTGCAGAAGTACGGCGGGTCGTCGGTCGCCGACGCCGAGAGCATCAAGCGCGTCGCCAAGCGGATCGTCGACACGCGCCGGGCCGGGCACGACGTGGTCGTCGCCGTCAGCGCCATGGGCGACACGACCGACGAGCTGCTCGACCTCGCCGCGCAGGTCGCGCCGATCCCCGCACCGCGTGAGCTCGACATGCTGCTGTCCTCGGGTGAGCGCATCTCGATGGCGCTGCTGGCCATGGCCATCCATTCGATGGGCTTCGAGGCGCGCTCGTTCACCGGCAGCCAGGCCGGCATGATCACCGACGCCACGCACGGCGCCGCGCGCATCGTCGACGTCACCCCGATCCGGCTGCGCGAGGCGCTCGACGAGGGTGCGATCGTCATCGTCGCCGGCTTCCAGGGCTTCAACCGCGACACCCGTGACATCACGACGCTCGGCCGCGGCGGATCCGACACCACGGCCGTGGCCCTCGCCGCCGCCCTCGAGGCCGACGTGTGCGAGATCTACAGCGACGTCGACGGCGTGTTCACGGCCGACCCGCGGGTCGTGCCGCGTGCGCGCAAGCTCGACCGCATCGGCAGCGAGGAGATGCTGGAGCTCGCCGCGAACGGCGCGAAGGTGCTCTACATCCGTGCCGTCGAATACGCCCGACGCCATGGCGTGCTGATCCACGCCCGGTCCACGTTCAGCTCCGGTGAGGGCACGTGGGTCGGCTCCGGCACGCCCCTCCACCCCATCCCGCAGGGAGAGCACATGGAAGAGCCGATCGTCGCCGGGGTCGCCACCGACCTCAGCCAGGCCAAGATCACGATCATCGGCGTCCCGGACGTGCCGGGCAAGGCCGCCGAGATCTTCAAGATCGTCGCGCGCAGCGGCGCCAACGTCGACATGATCGTGCAGAACGTGTCGGCGGCGGCCACCGGCCGCACCGACATCTCGTTCACGCTGCCCAAGACCGACGCGTCGGGCGCATTGAAGGCGCTCGCCGCCGAGCAGGCGGACGTCGGGTTCGAGAGCCTCGTGCACGACGACCAGATCGGCAAGCTGTCGGTCGTAGGCGCAGGGATGCGGTCGCACTCCGGCGTCTCGGCCACCCTGTTCGAGGCGCTGTCGACGGCCGGCATCAACATCGAGATGATCTCGACCAGCGAGATCCGCATCTCCGTCGTCGTCCGCGCCGACGACATCGCGGAGGCCGCCCGCGTCGTGCACACGGCCTACGGCCTCGACGGCGACACCGACGCCACCGTGCACGCCGGCACCGGCCGCTGACCCCGCCCCGCGTCCCTCGCCGCACCGACAGGCATGTCCCAGTTCGGCGCGGGTGATGTCCCACTTTGGCGCGGAATAGCACTCTGTAACCACGCCAAACTGGGACATGGTCGGCAGGGCGTGGAGGCGAGCGGCCGTGGCACCGTGCCGCGGTAGAATCGTCCGATCCTGCGCCGGTCCGAGAAGGATGCCGCGCGCCCGCAGACTTCCGAGGAACACCCATGACCCGCATCTCAGATTCCGGACTCTCCGTCGCCGTCGTCGGCGCCACCGGCCAGGTCGGCGCGGTCATGCGCGAGATCCTCGCCGAGCGGTCGTTCCCGGTCGGCGAGCTGCGCCTGTTCGCGACGTCGCGATCGGCGGGCACCGCGGTCGAGTACGCGGGCCAGACGATCGTCATCGAGGATGTCGCCACCGCCGACCCGTCCGGCATCGACATCGCGCTGTTCTCCGCGGGCGCCACCGGCAGCCGCGCGCACGCCCCGAGATTCGCCGAGGCGGGCGCTGTCGTCATCGACAACTCCAGCGCCTGGCGGAACGACCCCGAGGTGCCCCTCGTGGTCAGCGAGGTCAACCCGCACGCGATCGCGGACCGCCCCAAGGGCATCATCGCGAACCCCAACTGCACCACCATGGCGGCGATGCCGGCGCTGAAGGCGCTGGATGCCGCGGCGGGCCTCGAACGCCTCATCGTCAGCACCTACCAGGCGGTGTCCGGCTCGGGGCTGGCCGGCGCCCAGGAGCTGCTCGGCCAGGTCGAGGGCGTGCTGGCCCAGGGGGACACGCTGCGCCTCGTGCACGACGGGTCCGCGGTCGACTTCCCGCAGCCGGAGAAGTACGTCGCGCCGATCGCGTTCGACGTCATCCCCTTCGCCGGCAACCTCGTCGAGGACGGCCTGAACGAGACCGACGAGGAGAAGAAGCTGCGCAACGAGAGCCGCAAGATCCTCGAGCTGCCGGACCTGCGCGTCGCCGGCACCTGCGTGCGCGTGCCCGTCTTCACCGGCCACTCGCTGTCGATCAACGCCGAGTTCGCACAGGACATCACGCCCGAGCGCGCGCGCGAGGTGCTCCGAGGCGCCCCGGGCGTCGTGCTGGAGGAGGTGCCGACGCCCCTCTACGCCGCCGGCAAGGACCCGAGCTACGTCGGCCGCATCCGCCCCGACCAGTCCGCGCCGGAGGGCAAGGGCCTCGTCCTGTTCATCGCGAACGACAACCTCCGCAAGGGCGCCGCGCTCAACGCGGTGCAGATCGCGGAGCTGGTCGCGGCATCCCTCACGGTCGACGCCTGACCGTCCGCCGGCGGTCCGGGACGCCGTCACGCGACACCTAGAATCGTAGGGTGAGCGAAACCTACGATGTCGTCCTGATCGGCGGCGGAGTGATGAGTGCCACCCTCGGCACGTTCCTCCAGCAGCTGCAGCCCGATTGGAAGATCGCGATCTTCGAACGACTGGGCGAGGTCGCCACCGAGAGCTCCAACGCGTGGAACAACGCCGGCACCGGGCACGCCGCCCTGTGCGAGCTCAACTACATGCCGAATCCGACGGACCCGTCCAAGGCCGTCGCGATCAACGAGCAGTTCCAGCAGAGCCGGCAGTTCTGGTCGTCGCTGGTGGACCAGGGCATCCTGGACGCCCCGTCGACCTTCATCAACGCGACCCCGCACATGACGTTCGTCCGCGGGAAGAAGGATGTCGCCTACCTCAAGAGGCGCTACCAGACGCTGAAGAAGCAGGCGCTGTTCGACACCATCGAGTTCTCGACCGACTCGCGTGTGATCAACCAGTGGGCGCCGCTGCTCATGGACAAGCGTCGTAAGACGGACCAGCCGTTCGCCGCGACGCGGGTCACCGGTGGCACGGACGTCGACTTCGGCGCGCTGACCCGCCAGCTCATCTCGGCGATGACCGAGCGCGGCGCGAACCTGTTGCTGGACACCGAGGTGCGCAACCTCACCAAGCTCAAGGACGGCACGTGGCGCGTCGACTACCGGCGTCGCATCGGCCGTGCGCCCGGTCGCCTGAACGCCCGCTTCGTCTTCGTCGGTGCGGGAGGCTGGGCCATCAAGCTGCTGCAGCGCTCCGGCATCCCCGAGATCAAGGGCTTCGGCGTGTTCCCGATCGGCGGCCAGTGGCTGAAGACCAGCAACCCCGCCATCGTCGCCCGGCACAAGGCGAAGGTGTACTCGCAGGCCGCGATCGGAGCCCCGCCGATGTCGGTGCCCCACCTCGACACGCGCGTGGTCGACGGCGAGGCGTCGCTGCTGTTCGGTCCGTTCGCGACGTTCAGCCCGAAGTTCCTCAAGCGGGGCTCGATGTGGGACATCGTCGGCCAGGTGCGGCTCTCGAACATCGGCAGCATGCTCAAGGTCGCCGTCACCAACCTCGACCTGGTCAAGTACCTCGTCACCGAGCTGCTGAAGACGCACCGGAAGAAGATCGAGAGCCTGCGCGAGTTCATGCCGACCGCCGAGGGCGGCGACTGGGAGCTGCTGAACGCCGGCCAGCGCGCCCAGGTGATGAAGGGCGGGAAGCTGCAGTTCGGCACCGAGGTCGTCGCCGCCGCCGACGGCTCGATCGCGGGCCTGCTCGGCGCCTCCCCGGGGGCCTCGACCGCGGTGTCGATCATGCTGGGGCTGCTGGGGGACTGCTTCCCCGACCGCATCGCCGACTGGCGGCCGAAGCTCGTCGAGCTGATCCCGACGTACGGGCAGACGCTGAACAAGGATGCCGCCACGGCGCACGACGTGCTCGCCCGCACGGCCGCCGAGCTGCACATCGACGCCTGACACGCGTGGCCAAGCTCTACTTCCGCTACGGAGCCATGAACTCCGGGAAGTCGACCGCGCTGCTGCAGACGGCGTACAACTACGAGGAGCGCGGGCAGCGCGTGCTGCTGGCCAAGCCCGCGATCGACACGAAGGGCGCGGAGCGCATCACGAGCCGGCTGGGGGTCTCACGTCGGGTCGACCTGCTGCTGCACGCCGACGACGACGTGCGCCAGCGCGTCGCGGATGCCGGGGCGGCGGCGCGGATCGCGTGCCTCCTCGTCGACGAGGCGCAGTTCCTGACCGCGGCGCAGGTCGACGACCTGCTGCGGATCGCGGTGCTCGATGCCATCCCGGTGCTCGCCTACGGCATCCGCGGCGACTTCCGCACGCACGCGTTCACGGGCTCCGCCCGGCTGCTCGAGCTCGCCCACAGCCTGGAGGAGCTCAAGACGATCTGCCGCTGCGGACGCAAGGCGGTCTTCAACGCGCGCACCGTGGGCGGCCGGGTCGTGTTCGACGGCGATCAGGTCGCGATCGACGAGCTGGACGCCGAGGCGGTCACCTACGAGTCGATGTGCGCGCAGTGCTACCTGCGGGAGTCCGCCGGCCGGCTCGGCTGACGGCCGCGGTCATCAGGCCTTCGCCGGGGTGCTCCCGCGCCGCGGCGGCCAGGGCACGAGCATCGACGTCGTGCGCCGGTACTCGGCGTATGCCGGGTACTTGGCCGCCGAGATCGACTCCGTGAACACGGTCGACCCGATGAACAGCGCCGACAGGAGCGCGGCACCGACGATCGACCAGTTCAGCACGCCGCCGAGGAAGCCGGCCCCGGACGCCGCGACCGCGCCGATCCCGTACAGCATCCACCACTGCGCCTGCTCGCAGAAGAAGTTGGGGTGTCGGCACAGGCGGAACAGGCCGGTCGTGACGAAGCCCGGCTCGAGCGTGCCGCCCGCGCGCCGCTTGGCCCGGTGGAAGTCCCACTGCTGCTGGTCGGCGGCGAGCTCGCCCAGCAGGAACACGAGGAACAGGACGGTGAAGAGCACGTCCCATGCGCCGAACGGCGTCGGATGCTGCAGCGCCACGAGGGTCGGCAGTGTGATGAGCACGAGCAGCGCGTTCTGGTACAGCACGATGAAGAACACGTTGAACAGCTGGAACTGCCACGGTCGCATCCGCTGTCGCAGGATCGCCCAGCGGTAGTCCTCCATGCCGGTGTAGCCGCCCTTGCGGGCGAAGTTGAACGTCAGCCGGGCGCCCCACAGGGTCACGAGCACCGCCATGACGATCGGGCGGGTGGCGTCGGCGTCCGCCGCGATGCCGAAGCCCGCGAAGATCCACGCATAGACGACCGGCACGATCGACCAGACGCGGTCGACCCAGGACGTGTCCTTCGTGAGCAGCGAGAGCACCCAGCAGGCCAGGCAGGTCGCTGCGGCGACCCAGAGCACGACGACGAGCGCGGCGAGGTCCATGCCGCTCAGGCTAGCGCTCGCCGGGCGCCGGTCAGCGCTCCGGCAGGGCGGGGATGAGCGCGTCGAGGAAGTCGGCGGTGTCCTCCCAGCCCGCGACGGCCTGGCAGCGGACGCCGAGCGCGAGCACCGGGTAGTCGTTGCCGTCCGGGTCGAGGCGGTCGCCGACGAAGAGCATCTCGTCCAGGTCGAGGCCCGTCTGCTCCGCCAGCTGCCGCATCCCGTAGGCCTTGTCGATGCCGCGGTGGGTGATGTCCACGCTCGTCGAGCCGCCCGATCGCACCTCGAGGTCGGGGATGCGGGCAGCCACCGCCTCGCGCAACGCGTTCTTCTTCGCGCCGGTCGGGTCCCACGCCGTCTTCGCCTCGAGCGGGGCCTGCTGCCCGAGGGCGGAGAACGTGATCTGCGATCCGCGGTCCTCCAGGATCGGGCCCCAGGTCTGCTCCTCCCACAGGCCGAGCCGGCGCGCCTCCTCCTCGACCGCGGCCAGCGCACGGGACTTCTCGTCGTCGGTGAGGGAATGGGCGTAGACGGTGCGGATGCCGTCGCCGTCGACGCGGTAGTACTGCGTGCCGCAGGTGGGGAGCAGGTGGAAGCTCGACAGGGTCGCCGCGTCGGCGACCGGGAGCTGCTCGACGACCTGGGTGCGGAACTGCGCCAGCTGGCCGCCGGAGATGATCGCGACCTCGACGCGGGCGGCGAGGTCGAGCAGGAGCTGTGCCATCCGCGGATCGAGCGCCTGCTTGGACGGGGCGAGAGTGTCGTCCAGGTCGAAGGCGACGAGCTTGGGCGTACGAGTCATGCGGGCTCCCGGGGCGTCCGGCGGCGGCCGGTGGTCCGAACATGCGAAGAGCCCCGTGCACTCACGGAGCCTCTTCGCGTCCGAGCCAGTCTACCCGGGCCCACGGGCGGCCGCGGGATGCGCCTGCCCGCTCGCCTGCCTGCCGAACGTCGCAGGATCACGCCGATGTCGCAGGATTCCCGCGAGATCCTGCGACCGTGGGTGGATGCTGCGCACGACGCGGCGCAGCGCTGGCGCCCGCTGGCGCGGTGGCGCCGGTCGCCCCGGGCGCAGAACACAGGACGACGCCGACGGATGCGGCATCCGCAGCCCTTCTGGCCGGCGTGTCGTCGGCGGCGTCCTGAGTTTTGATCCCGGAATCCGGCGGAGAGCGGGCCTCGGGCCTGATGGCGACGAGCGCCTTCCGAAGCGAGAGCGGCAGGGCCAGGGCGACATCTCGCCGGCGGGACGAGGAGCGGCTTGTCAACAAGTTCGGAGCTATTCGATACAGTCGAGCCCATGACGGGGTCCACAGGCGATGCGACGGTGACGGCGGACTGGATCCGCAGCCTTCCGAAGGCGGAGGTGCATGTCCACCTCGAAGGATCCTTCGAGCTCATCGACCTGCTCGAGCTCGCGAAGGCGGCGGGCGAGCCGTTGCCCGGTCCCGCGGCGACGCTGTTCGACCTCGGGACGCACCACGGTTTCGCCGTGCCGGAGGTCACGACCGGCGGCGGTCGGGACAACGGCGCCGGCGTGGGCGGCCTCACCGGCTTCCTGCGCTTCCTCGACTGGCAGTGCGGGCTCGTGCGCACCCGGGAGCAGGCGGCGCGGCACGCGTACCGCTTCGCCGCCCGGCAGAGCGCCTCGGGCGTCGCGTACACCGACGTCATCGTGAACCCCACGCACTGGCGCGCCTGGCGGGGCCGGGAGGCGGCGTTGCTCGCGGCCCTCGCCGCAGGCTTCGACGAGGCGGAGCAGGACGGACTGTGCGCGGTGGGCATATGCGTCTCGCTGCTGCGGCAGCAGTCGTCCGCAGAGGGCGCCGACGTGGCGCGATGGATCGCCCGCGATCGCCCGCATCGCGTGGTCGGGCTGTCGGTCGACGGCGACGAGCGTGCGGCGCCGCGCAGCGGGGCACGGTTCGCGGAGGCGTTCACGATCGCCCGCGACGCCGGTCTGGGACGAACCGTCCACACCGGCGAGTCGAGCGGGCCCGACAGCGTCTGGGAGGCGCTCGACCTGCTGCACGCGCAGCGGATCGACCACGGCATCCGCGCCGTCGAGGATCCCGTGCTGCTGCGCCGCCTCGCCGACGACGGCGTGTCCCTCGGCGTGTGCCCGCACTCGAACATCACGCTCGGCCTGTATCCCGACCTCGCCCGTCACCCGATCGGGCGTCTGGTCGCCGCGGGGGTGACCGTGACGGTCAACACCGACGACCCGGCGCCGCTGCGGACGACGCTGGAAGCGGAGTGGCTGGCGGTGGCGGAGTCGCTCGGATGGGACCGGGAGCGGGTGGTGCGGCTCGCGCTCGACTCGGTCGCGGCCAGCTTCGCGCCCGCCGAGACCCGCGAGCGGCTCCGGGCTCAGCTGGAGCGCGTGCCGCTCGCGGCATAATCGCCCCATGCGCCTCGATCCGCTCACATCCCGCACCCAGACCGCCGACGACCCCGTGCACCGTGCCCTGCTGGGCGTCGTGCGTCAGGCGGCCGCGAGCGGCGAGGCGCTGCCGAACGAGTACGATCTCGCCGAACGGATCGGCTGCAGCCGCCAGCAGGTGCGCAACGCGCTCTCGGCGCTGGAGGCGGCCGGCATCCTCCGTCGCCGTCAGGGGGCACCGACGACGGTCGATCCGCTCGGGCTGCAGATGAGCGTGCGGCTGGAGGACCAGTTCGAGCACACCGAGCTGCTCGCCCGGCTCGGCCATCGCGCCTCCGTCGAGCTGCTCGAGAACGAGCCGGCGCGTCTGCCCGCCCGGATCGCCGCGCTCCTCGGCGTCCCGGAGAGCGCGCCGGCGCTGCGCACGCTCAAACGGTGGTCCGCCGACGACCGGCCGGTCATGCTCGCGGAGGGATATCTCCTCCTGCCGGACGCGGCTGACGCGCACCGGGACATGCCGTCCTCGGTGTTCGCGGCGGTGAGCGCCCTGTGGGGAGAGCCCATCATCTGGGACGTCACGACGCCGGGTGCGGCGAGCCTGGATGCCGAGACGGCGGCCCTGCTGCGCATGGATCCCGGTGCCGCCACCCTCACGCTCGAGCTCGTCGGCGTCGCCGCCAGCGGGCGGCGACTGTTCTACGCCTTCGAGCACCACGATCCCGCCGTCGTGCGCTACTCGCTGGTGCGCACGGTACGTCCGCCGTGGGGCCTGATCTGAGACGACCGGCGTCCGATGGCGGACTGTGTCCTCCCTTGCCGTGATTCTCAGCGGCGGCCGATAGCGTAGACGCGCTTGTCAACAAGTGCTGGGGCGCGGCGGAGCGTCGGCTCCGCGGAAGGGAACCCTCATGACTGTGCCGTTCGGCCTGGACGAGAGCGAGCGCACGCTGCTGGACGCGGTCGCCGTGCTGTGCGTCGACTTCGCGGCCCGTGCCGCCGACTACGACGAGCGCGCGGAGATCCCGATCGCGAACCTCGAAGCCCTCCACACGGCGGGCGTGACGCGGGCGGTGCTGCCGAGCGCGCTCGGCGGCGACGGCATCGGCTACCAGGCCTTCGGCGAGCTCATCCGCGTCGTCGCGAAGGCCGACGCCTCCACCGCGACGATCCTCACGATGCACACCGGGGCCGGCGTAGGCCTCGCCCAGCTCACGCATGACAGCCTCGACGGATTCTTCGCGCGGGAGTTCCTCGCCGGCAAGCGCTTCGCCAACGCGCTCTCGGAGCCGACGAGCGGCAATCGGTTCCTGAACCCGCAGCAGGAGGCCGAGGCCGTCGGGGACGGATGGGTGCTCGACGGCGCCAAGCGCTTCGTCTCCGGCAGCGAGATCGCCGACTACCTGCTCGTGAACGCGCTCGTGGACGGCGAGCCGGTGTTCTTCGGCGTCGTCCCGGACGAGACCCTCACGATCATCCCCATCTGGGACACGTTGGGCCTCCGTGCCACGCGCAGCCAGCTGCTGTCGTTCCGGCGGACGCCGCTGCGTCGTGAATATCGCGGCCGTGGCCCTCAGCCGGGCGATTTCGCGGTGGTCCCGGCCGGCCTGCCGGCGATCTCGCTCGGGGTGGCCGCCGCCGCACTCGACGCGCTCGTGGCACACGCGCGCTCCCGCATCATCCTCGGGGCGCCGCTGTCCCATCAGCAGTGGGTGCAGCACGAGGTCGCCGAGGCGCAGAGCCGCCTCGCCGCCGTCGAAGCCCTCTTCCAGCGTGCGCTGTGGCGCGCCGACGACGGCGATCCCTCGTTCTTCGGCGAGCTCAGCCGCGCGAAGTACCTCGCCAACAAGACCGCGGTCGAGATCGCGCAGCTCGCCGTGCGCGTCGGCGGCGCCTCCGGCTACCTGCGCTCCTCTCCCATCCAGCGCCACCTCCGCGACGCGGAGGCGGGCCAGCTCATGGCCTATTCGACGGAGGTGCTCGCCACCGAGATCGGCAAGGAGGTGCTCGGCGTCGACGACTGAGCCGTCACGGCATCCGCCCACGAGGTAACAGGCCGCAACATAGTGGGCCGATCGGACCGGGATCGGGCAGATTGAACTTGTTGACAAGTCGCGACCGCGACTGTCGTCCCGCACCCCGACCCACCCGATCGAGAGAGCAGACCATGTCCTTGCGCCACAGCATCATCCGGAAGGCGGGCGCGCTGGCGCTCGTCGGAGCCGTCGCCGCTTCACTGGCGGCGTGCGCCGGCTCGACCTCATCGACCAGCACCGACGCCACCGCCGACTACGGCGACATCACCGTGCAGCTCGACTGGCTCAAGAACCACGAGTTCGCCGGCGTCTTCGACGCCGACGACGCCGGCTACTTCGCCGACGAGGGCTTCGGCACCGTCACCTTCAACGCCGGGGGGATCGGCGGCGTCTCGGCCGCGACGGCGCTGACCAGCGGGCAGGCATGGATCGCGTTCGGCGGCGTCGCCGACGTCGCCGCCGCGAACGAGCAGGGCGCCGACCTCCGCATCGTCGCGACCACCTACCAGAAGAACCCGTACACCCTGGTGTCGGCGACCAGCGACCCGATCGACACGCCGCAGGACCTCATCGGCAAGACGATCGCCATCGCCGACGCCAGCCGGACGAGCTGGGAGGCCTTCCTCGCGGCGAACGACATCGACGAGAGCCAGATCGACGTCGTGCCCTACGGCGACGCGGAGAGCGACCTGAAGCTCGGCAACATCGACGGCTTCATGGGCTACGGGGACGGCGGCGCGCAGCTGCGTGCCGACGGGTTCGGCGCGCAGGAGTTCCTGCTCGCCGACTACGGCCTCACGTACGGCGCGGAGGCCGTCATCGTCACGGCGGACACGCTCGCGAACGAGCCCGAGAAGATCGAGGCGTTCCTCGACGCGTACGCGCACGGCTGGTACGACGCGTTCCAGGACTCCGACCACGCGCTCGACCTCGTCGTGGACGACTACGGCAAGGACCAGAACTGGGACAAGACCTCGCTGGAGCTGTCGTGGACGCAGCAGAGCAAGCTCATCCTGACGGACGAGTCGAAGACCAACGGCATCGGCACCGTGAGCGACGACGCCCTCGCGAACAACATCACAGCCCTCGCGCTGGTCGGATACGACACGACCGCGGAGGACACCTTCGACACCTCGCTCATCGCCGACGTCTACGCGCAGCACCCCGAGTGGATCCTCGGAGCGGACTTCTCTCAGTGACGGAGACCTCGCCGGAAGCGGTGGGCGCGTCGGGTTCGTCCGACGCGGCCACCGCGGGTGCGCGCGCCGACGGGCTGGACGTCCGCGGCCTCGGCAAGACGTTCGGCCGCGGCGCGCACGCGGTCCGCGCGCTGGACGGGGTCGACCTCACGCTCGGCCGAGGGGGCTTCGTCTCGCTTCTCGGCCCGTCCGGATGCGGGAAGTCCACGGTCCTGCGGATCCTCGCCGGCCTCGAGGAGGCCACCAGCGGCGAGGCTCTCGTGCACGGCGAACGGGTGTCCTCGCGCGGCGTCCGCGGCCACGTCGGCGTCGCGTTCCAGGACCCGGCGCTGCTGGCGTGGCGGTCCGTGCGCAGCAACATCGGACTGCCGCTGGAGCTCGCCGGCCGTCGCCGCGACCCGGCGCGCGTCGACGCGCTCATCGAGCTCGTCGGCCTCACCGGCTTCGAACGCGCCCGGCCCGCGCAGCTGTCCGGCGGCATGCGTCAGCGCGTCGCGATCGCCCGGGCGCTCGTCGTCGAGCCCGAGCTGCTCCTGCTCGACGAGCCGTTCGGCGCGCTCGACGACATGACCCGGCAGCGACTGAACTTCGAGCTCCAGCGCATCTGGCTCGAGCGCCCGGCGACGACCCTGATGGTCACGCACGGCATCCAGGAGGCGATCCTCCTCTCCGATGTCGTGGCCGTGATGTCGCCACGACCCGGCCGCATCCTCGAGGTCGTCCCGATCGACCTCCCCCGACCGCGGACGGTCGACATCCTGCGGGCACCCGAGTTCCACGCGCTCACGGATCGGCTGCAGGAGCTCCTGTTCAGCAGCCGGAACGCGGACGCCGACACATGACGTACGCGCGTTCGGGCCGATGGATCCTCGGCGCGCTCGGCTTCGTGGTCGTGTTCGCGCTGTGGTGGATCATCGCGGACACGGCCTTCGCGACCACCGGCGTCGTGCCCTCACCGCCGGCGCTGGTCGCGCAGATCGTTGCCGACGGCCCGGAGTACTACCTCGCCCAGATCGGCGTCACGCTCGCCAGCGCCGGGCAGGGATACCTCTGGGGCGTCGGCCTGGCCCTGATCGGCTCGGCCATCGTGCTCGCGCTTCCCGCCACCCGGCACGCCGTCAGCCAGCTCGCGCTCGTGGTCGAATGCGCGCCCGCGGTCGCCGTCGGCCCCGTCGTGCTCGCGCTGACCGGCGGACGCACGCCCTCCATCTTCCTCGCCGGTCTCGCCGTGTTCTTCACCACGCTGATCGCGACCGTCCTCGGCGGCTACGCGTCACGTCCGACCGAACGCGACGCGCTGCGCGTGTTCGGCGCGCGCCGACACCAGATCTTCACGAAGGTCACGGCCGTCGCCGCGCTGCCCGCCGCCGTCAACGCGCTCAAGATCGCCGTGCCGGGGGCGATCCTCGGCGCGATCATCGGCGAGTACCTGGGCGGGGTGGACTCGGGCATCGGCGTCGCGCTGGCAGCGGCGCAGCGCTACATCCAGGTCGAGCGCACCTGGATCTTCGGGCTCAGCGCTGCGGCGGTGACGTGTATCGCGTACGGGCTCCTCGCCCTCGTCCAGCGATACGCGTTCGGGTGGGCGCGCGAGGGGAGGACGCGGTGAGCGGGCCCGCATGCGGCTCGGGGCGCCGCATCCTCGGCGCGGTCGGCGGGCGGGTCGCCGTCTTCCTCGGGGTCGTCGCACTCATCGTCGCCGCATGGTGGCTGTTCCTCGTGTTCTCGGGTGTGAGCCACTTCGTCGGCAAGTCGCCGGTGGACGTGTGGGAGTACCTGGTCACCGGGACGCAGGCCGACCAGCAGCGGGAGCAGGTGGTCGCGGCCATGCTCGCGACGCTCGCCGACGCCGGGATCGGCTACATCGCCGGCCTCGGCGGCGCGGTCGTGGTCGCCGTGGTGTTCGCCATCTTCCCGGCGCTCGCGGTCACGTTCATGCCGGTGGCGATGGTGCTGCGCACCTTCCCGCTGCTCGCCTTCACCCCGCTCATCGTGCTCGCGGTCGGGCGCGGACCCGCCGGGGTGGCGGTGGTCGGGTTCATCGTGGTGTTCTTCGCCGCGCTGGTGACCGTCTCGTTCGGCATCTCGAACGCCCCGGGCGACGCTCTCGACGTCATCACCGTGTTCGGCGGGCGGCGGTGGGCGCGGATGCTGAAGGTGGCGCTTCCCGCCGCGGTCCCCGCGTTCTTCGCCGCCGCCCGCATCGCCGTGCCGCAGGCCGTGGCGGCGGCGCTGATCGCCGAATGGCTCATCACCGGCAACGGCGCGGGCAGCGAGCTCATGCGCGCCGCCGGCACATCGCAGTACAGCGCCCTCTGGACCTACGCCGCCGTCCTGATCCTCGTCTCCACGGTGCTGTACACGGCTGTGACCGTCATCGAGGAGATCGTCGTCGACCGCTTCCGCGGCGCGGCGCGCGGCTGATCGCCGCCGGGAGGAGCCCCATGCCTGACCAAGACCGCCGTGGACGCGAGAGGCGCCACCGCCGGGAGGAGAACCGATGACGACCCGACGTCCCCTCATCTTCAGCGCGTTCAACGAGTTCGTGCTCTCTCACCACGATCACGGAGCCTGGCGACGGCCCGACAGCCGGCAGACCGAGCTCGACTCCGCGGCATACTGGGTCGACCTGGCCAAGACGCTCGAACGGGGGAAGTTCGACTTCCTCTTCTTCGCCGACGTGCTGGCACCGTACGACCTGTATCGCGGGAACCGGGATGCCGCGATCGCGACCGGCATGCAGACGCCCGTGAACGACCCGGCCGTGCTGATCCCGATCCTCGCCCACGAGACCGAGCACCTGGGGCTCGTGCTCACCGAGAACATCCTGCAGGAGCCGCCGTACACGTTCGCGCGCAAGCTCTCCACGCTCGACCATCTGAGCGGCGGGCGCATCGCCTGGAACATCGTGACGAGCTTCCTTCCCGGCGCCGGCCGCAACCTCGGCCATGAGGGGCTGCCGAGCCACGAGGAGCGCTACGGCCGGGCGGAGGACTACGTCACCGCGGTCTACAAGCTGTGGGAGGCGTCGTGGGACGACGACGCCGTGATCGCCGACCGGGAGCGCGGCGTCTACACCGACCCCGGCAAGGTGCACACGATCGACCACGTCGGCCCCTACTACACCGTGCCCGGTCCGCACCTCACGACGCCGAGCCCGCAGCGCACGCCGTTCCTGTTCAATGCGGCGGCATCCGGCACCGGAATCGGCTTCGCCGGAAAGCACGCCGAGGTGCTGTTCACGACCGGCGGCCGACAGGGTGCACCCGCCAGCGTCGCCCAGCTGCGCGCCGCCGCGGTCGCCCAGGGTCGTGCGGCGGGCGACGTGAAGATCTTCGGCGGTCTCGGCATCGTCGTCGGCAGCACGGAGGAGGAGGCGCAGCGCCTCGACCGCGAGCTGCGCGAGACGCAGTCGCTCGAGTCGATGCTCGTGAAGTTCAGCGGCTTCTGGCAGGAGGATCTCGACCGATACCCGCTGACCGCGACGGCGGGGGAGCTGCTGGCATCCGGCGAGCCCGGCCCGCTGACACGGCAGGTCCTCGCCGGGGCGGATCCGTCGACGACGTTCGAGGAGCTGGTGCGCCAGGCGGCGAACTCGCACGTGACCGGCACGCCCGAGCAGATCGCCGACGAGATCGACGCATGGCAGGCGGCCGGAGTCGACGGCATCAACGTGCAATACCTCGTCTCGCCCGGGACGTTCGAGGACTTCGTCGACCACGTGCGCCCGGTGCTCGTCGAGCGCGGGACGATGCAGGCCGACTACCGCCCCGGCACGGTGCGGGAGAAGGTCACCGGCGACGGGCCGTATCTGCCGGAGCGGCATCCTGCCCGTCGGCTGCGCGCCGAGCTGGTCGCCGCGCGGACGGAGGCCGGACGATGAGCGTCACCGACCAGGAGCTCCTCGCCCGCTTCGCTCCGCTGTTCGAGCGCATCGCGCGCGGTGCCGCCGCCCGCGAACGGAAGCGGATGTTGCCGCTCGACGAGATGCGGGAGCTCGCCCTCACGGGGATCGGGGCGGTGCGCGTGCCGGTGGAGCTCGGCGGCGCCGGGGCGAGCCTGCGACAGCTGTTCGGCCTGCTGCGCGAGCTCGCGGCCGCCGACTCGAATCTGCCGCAGGCGCTGCGGCAGCACTACTACCAGGTGGAGCTGCTGCTCCAGCGCCGACAGGATGCGGACGCGCAGGCGTGGCTCCGCCGTGTGGTCGCGGGCGACCTCTTCGGCAGCGCGACGACGGAGCCGCACGGCTCGAAGCTCGGCGAGGTCTCGACCGTGCTCCGGCGGGACCCCGCCGGCGGCTACCGGTTGAACGGCCGCAAGATCTACGGCACCGGCAACGCCTACGCGCAGTGGCTGCCGGTCGGAGCGGTCGACGAGGACGGCGTCCCGGTCGTCCCGCGCGACCGCGCCGGGGTGACCCTGCTCGACGACTGGGACGGCTTCGGCCAGCGTCTGACCGCGACGAGCACCACGGTCTTCGAGGACGTCGCCGTGTCAGACGACGAGGTGCGGCGCTTCCCGCTCGACGGTCCGCGGCGAGGCGGCTCCGGGCTGCACCAGACGGTGCTCCTGGCGACGCTGGCGGGCATCGCGCAGGCCGCGGCACGAGACCTGACCGAGATCGTGCGGGTCAAGGCGCGGGTGTACTTCACCGGCACCGGCGAGCTGCCCCGCGACGACGCCGTGGTGCAGGAGCAGGTCGGCCGGGCGCAGGCGGCTGCGGATGCCGCCCGTTGGATCCTGGACGGGCTCGGTCGTGAGCTCGAGACCGCCTGGGAGCTGTGGACCGCTCCGGGCACCGACCCGGCCGTCGTCGACGCCGCGTTCGTCGAGGTCGAGCTCGCCGTCGCGTCGGCCCAGGTCACGATCTCGGAGACGGTGCTGGATCAGACCGCGCACCTGCTGGACGTGCTGGGCGCATCATCGCTGTCGAGCCGGCTCGGCCTCGACCGCCACTGGCGCAATGCACGCGCGATCGCCTCCCACAATCCCTACCCGTTCAAGGCGCGGCTGCTGGGCGACCATCTGCTCACCGGCGCCGAGCCGGAGAGCTTCGCGGTCGGGAAGGACGTCGGCGACAAGCGGTGAGCGCCGGCGCCGCGCCTCAGCCGGGCAGCACGCCCGACAGGACGCGGCCGCGGGCGACGACCGCGACCAGTCGATCGGTCGTGAGCGCGCCGAGATCCTCCCACGGGCGGCCGCGGACGATCAGCAGGTCTGCGCTGTAGCCGGCGGCGACAGTGCCGGTCACATCGCCGAGGCCGAGCGATGCCGCGGCGTCCGAGGTGCCGGCGATGAGCGCGCGTTCGTCACTCCATCCGAACAGGTCGCGCATGCGCCGCAGCTCCTCCTGTGCGCCGTCGTAGGGCACGAGACGACCGTTCGCATCCGTCCCCAGCACGAAGCGGACGCCGCGGGACGCCGCCGCCGCGAAGTTCTCGTCGCGGTGCGCCACGATCGGCGCGGTCTGGCGGCGGGCCTCTTCCCGCCGGGGATCCGTGTCGCGAAGGATCGACTCGTGCACGAGAAGCGTCGGAGCGATCGGCAGGGCGCGTGCCAGGAGCTCGTCGACGTGCCGGGGCAGGAGGCCCGTGCCGTGCTGGATCGAGTCGACGCCGACGGCGAGCGCGATGTCGATCCCCTCGGCGTTGAGCGCGTGAGCGCCGACGCGCTTTCCGAGCGCATGCGCTTCGTCGATGATCGCCTCGGTCTCGGCCAGGGTGTGATTGCGCCAGCCCACCTCGTCGCCCATCGAGAGGATGCCGCCGGACGTGTAGATCTTGATGCCGTCTGCGCCGTCGCGGGCCCAGCGGCGCACGAGCCTGCGGCATTCGTCGACGCCGTCTGCCGTCGGCGGGCGGTCGGAGACGCCGTGCGGCGTGAACAGGTCACCGTGACCCGCCGTCATCCCGACGGGCCCGTTCGCGAGCAGGCGGGGCCCGGGGAGGACGCGCTCGCGCAGTGCGCGGGCGGCGGCGAACTGCGGCGCGTGCGACCACATGTCGCGCAGCGTGGTCACACCGTTCTGTGCGAAGCGCAGCGCATTCCCCAGCACGTGGAGCGACTGCTCCGCCTGGCCGGTCACCGTGCCCCAGCCGAGGTCGGCCGGCCTTCCGTCGGCCACCGGCACGTCCAGGTGCACGTGCGTGTCGACGAGGCCGGGGATGACGGACAGCGCCTCGCCGGTCGTGCTCGCGCCGGACTCGACGACCTCCACGATGCCGTCCGACCAGCGGATCCGCACGCGACCCCGATGCTCGTGACCGTCCCAGAGTTCGACGCCGTCGAGAAGACCGGACGCGTGAGATTCCGCCATCCTCCGACGCTAGCATCGGGGCGCGATGCGACCCGTCGGGGAACGACTGAGGGCCGGCCCGAATGGGCGGCCCTCAGTCGTTATGGTCGGGGTGACAGGATTTGAACCTGCGGCCTCTTCGTCCCGAACGAAGCGCGCTACCAAGCTGCGCCACACCCCGTGGCAACCCTCCGAGTCTACCCGAGATCGGGCGCGCCTCCGAATCGGTGCCGCTCAACGCACGGGACGCGTCAGCAGCCGCGGCAACGGACCCTCCAGCCGGGCGACGGCGACCTTCAGCTCGACGATGTCCGCCTCGATGCGGTCGAACCGTTCATCGATGCGGTCGAACCGCGCGTCGATCTTCTCGAACCGCGCGTCGATCTTCTCGAACCGCCTGTCGATCCGGTCGAACTTCGCGTCGATGTTGTCGAACCGGGCGTCGACACGGCGCAGCCCCCAGGCCATGAGCGACCCGATCCCGCCGAGCAGTGTGATCGTCGCGGCGCAGATCGCGACGATCACGCCGATCACCTCGATGGACACGATCACCCTCCCATTGTGCCCGCGACCGCGAGCGTTGTCAGGGCCGCCAGTCCTCGATCCCGCCGCGCACGACCGGCGACGAGGGGACGCGCCGGCGACGACGCATGAACAGGACGAGGGCGCCTCCGCCCAGTGACATCGCGCCGGCGGTGCCGACAGCGGGCAGCGGGACGCCGAAGAAGGCACCGGTCGCGGCGAGCGAGTCGACGACGGTGGTCTCGCCGGCGTCGCCGCACGCCCCGCGCGCGAGGACGACGGGCTCGGCATCCGGCGTGGCGCGGTACCGCAGCTCGGCGATCCACAGCTTCGACCCGGCGATCTGCGAGCTCACCGTCGGTGAGACGAACGTGCCCGACGCCCTGACCGGCACGGGCGCGGTGGTGGCCTCCATCGAGTCGGCCGTGCACACCGGCTCGGCACCGGGCGTCAGGCGGAAGAGGGTGAACACGAGCTCCGCATCCACGTCGTCGCCGAGGCCGGTCACCGTCGCCGCATCGGTGAACGGTGCGCCCAGCGCCGCACGCGCGGTCGCCGTCGTGGTCAGCGCCGGCTGCTCGACCACGGTCGTCTCCGCCGTCGCTCCGCACGATCCCTGCGCCAGGAGCCGCCGCTCGCCCGTCGGCGTGGTCCACCACAGGTACTCGACCCAGTGGTGCGGCCCGACCGTCTCGAGCCGCACCGACGGCGACACGTACTCGCCCGCCGTCGGCACGGGCACCGCGGCCGTCGCGGCGACGAGGTTCTCCGGTCGGCAGGAGTCCGCCGCCGCGCCCTCGTCGCCGCGATAGACCTCGAACGTCACCTCGGTCACGCCGCTCACGGGCACCCGACCGGACACGGTCGCCGTGTCGACCGCCGCGCCGCCGAAGCCGACCGCCTCCTGCGCTCGCGTCGAGACGACGGGCGGGACGGCGACGGTCGTCTCCGCCGGGACGCCGCAGGCGCCGTCGTGCACCGGCACGCCGTCCGCGTCCGTCGCGTGCTCCTGCCAGATGTAGGTGCCGAAGTCCGGCACCTCCGGCGCGGTGAACGTGCGGGATCCGGAGGCGGTGACGTGCGCGGGCGGGGCGCGCCAGACGAGATTCTCGGGCGTGCACGCCTCGGCGATCGCCACACCGTCGGGCACGTGGTAGACCTCACTCCACACATCGAGCCCCGTCGCCGGCACGGCGCCCTCGACGATCACCGCGTCGGACATCGCCTGGCCGACGGTCACCTCGGGCTCGGCCGCCGAGCTCGTGGTCGCCACGAGCATCACCTGGCTCGCCTCGCCGAAGCGCTCGTTCCAGGAATAGCCCGGCTCGAGCGCGGCCTGCGTCTCGGCCTGCTGCTCGTCGGCGTCCACCTGCCACACCGCCGTGTAGAACCCGGGCCCCGGCACCGGCCACGGCGACTCCACCCGGTACGGCACCGTCGGGCCGATGCCGGGGTCGGTGGTCAGCTCGAGCGTGCCGACCGCCTCGGCGTCCGCCGGCACGGCGTCCGCCACGACGGGCTCGGTGTCGGTGCGGTACACGGTCGCGGTCGCGGTCACGGAGGCGTAGCCGCCGTCGGCCGTGCGCGCCCACGCGCCACGGGCGCTCGTGAACGACACGTCGTCGACATACGCCCCGCCGCCGGTGTAGCGCGAGGCGACTTGCGTCGTGACCTGCGGTGCGAAGACGGTCTCGCGCGGGGCGGCGTCCTCACCCGAGATCGGGAACTCGAGGATGCCGCCGGGGCCGGCGGTGTCCTGGCCGCCGGCCGTCGTGAAAAAGCGCACCGCGGGCAGGAAACCGCCGCGCAGCGTGCCGGATCCGCTCACGGTGTAGGAGGTCTGCCCGGGCGGCGGCGCCGCGACGATGTCGTATGTCGCACCGGCGGCGACTTCACGGGTGGCCGCGCCGGAGTCGGCGAACACCGCGCCCTGCAGCGTGACCGTCCCCGTCGCCTCGGCCACGTCGGCGATCACCGTCACCGTGCCGCGCGCGGTGTCGTCGGCCTGGGTCGTGAACTCCAGCCGCCCCGAGCCGGTCGCTGCTCCCGCCGGCACGGCCGTCGCCTCGACGTAGTAGGCGGTGGCGAGGTCCTGCACCGCCTGATCCGCCTCGGGCGCGAGCGCCGAGAACGTCCAGTGGATCGCGCCCGCCAGGGTGTCTCCCGGGTAGCCGAACGAGTGCAGCGTCTCGTCCCAGTCCGCGAGAGCCTTGACCGCCCATCCGACGCTCGCCGCCTGCACCGGATCGGTGGTCTGCCCATAGGTCGACACGAGCATGTTGATCGCGGTGAGGCGCCCCGCGTCGAGCCCCTCGGCGTCGAATGACAGCCCCTGATCGCTGCTGTCGCCGGTGGGGACGGGCCGGCCGGGTGAGATGCAATACGTCTGGAGGCCGCCGATGCTCATCGAGCCGTGCCAGCCGTACGCGGAGAGCGGCGCCCAGGCGCCGAAACCGGCACCCGGTGAGGCCGCGCCGGCGGGCGCGGCGACCATGATGCCGGCGGTCACGACCGCGATGCCGAGGAGCAGGACGAGGAGGGCACGCTTCATGCGTCCCACTGTCCGTGCCCGGCACGAGCGGCGGCAGGCGGCGGTCGGATCTGTGGATACCGCGGCCCCGCGAAGCGCCTGGGGAGAAGAGGGCGAGCCTGCTCAGCGGCGGGGCACGAGGGTGAGCAGCGACGCCTCGGGCCGGCAGCCGAACCGCACCGGTGCGTAGATCGAGTGGCCGATGCCCGCGCTCACGTTCAACGGGACGCGTCGGCCGTCGTGCTCCCATGTGCTCAGGCCCCGCGCCTGATCCAGCGGCAGATCGCAGTTCGCGACGAGGGCTCGGCGGGCGAACGGGACGCGGACCTGCCCGCCGTGCGTGTGCCCGGCCAGCAGCGCGTCCGCGCCGAGATCCGTCAGCTCGTCGAGCACGCGCACGTACGGGGCGTGCGTGACGCCCAGCACCAGGTCGGCCTCGCCCGCCGCCCGCTGCGCCGCCCGCAGGGACGGCAGCGCGTTCAGCTCGTCCCACCCCATGTGGGCGTCGCCGGTGCCGAGAGCGTCGATGCGGAGCCCGCCGGCGTCCACCGTCGCCACGGCGTTGTCGAGATCGTGCCAACCGAGATCGTCGACCAGGAAACGGTCGAGCAGGGCGGTGTCGAGCCGTGTCGGCATCGGACGCCGCGTGGACGGGCCCGCGAAGTACAGCAGCGGATTGCGCGGCGTCGGCCCGAACACGTCGTTGGAGCCGTGCACGAACAGGCCGGGGATGCCGGCGAACGGCGAGAGCGACCGGCGCACCGCGTCGAGCGCGTCAGGATGCCCGAGGTTGTCTCCGGTGTTGACCACGAGGTCGGGCGCGAGCTCGGCGAGCGAGGCGATCCACGCCTGCCGCCCGTGCTGCCACGGCGCGAGATGCGCGTCGGAGATGTGCAGCACGCGCAGCGCGGTCGTACCGTGCGGCAGGATCGCGAGCGTATGCCGCCGCAGCGTGTACAGGTGCCGTTCGACGCCGATGCCCCACACCGCGGCGCCCAGACCCGCCGCTGCCGCAGCCCCGAGGGCCGCGGCAGCGGCTCGGCCCGCGCTCAGCGGTTCCCTCCGCTGTTCCCGCTGTTCCCGTTGCTGTTGCTGTTGCTGTTGTTGCTGGTCGTCGTCGCGGTCGGACTCGGCGTCGACTCAGCCGGCGCGGTGCCCGTGCTCGGCACGATCGTGACCGTGCTGCCCCCGGCGGCCTGGCCCGACGGGCTCTGCGACACGATCACGCCCGCGGCGGACGTGGAGTCCACGGCGGTGCCGACCGTCACGCTGAACCCGGCGGCCTCGAGCGCGGCCGTCGCCGCCTCCGTCGTCATCCCGACGACGTTCGGGACGTCCGTGTAGGTCGTCTTCGTGAGGGCCGAGTCGGGATCGGGGAACGTCCCGCCCGGGTACAGCACGTCGGCGGTCGACTGGATGTTGCGGGCGATCGCGTACCGCAGGCTCGAGAGCAGCGTTCCGTTGTAGTACTTGTTGAACAGGCTCTCGGTGCCACTGGCGTTTCCCACCCATACGGCCGTCGTCACCGCGGTGCTCGACTCGATCATCCATGTCTGGTACGACTCGTTCGTTCCCGTCTTTCCGATCAGCTCGGTGCCATCGCTCGGGTTGGCGCTGGATCCCGTGGCTCCGGAGGCCATGACGCCCTGCAGTGCGTATGCGGCCGTCGCGGCGATGTTCGCCGGGATGGCCTGCGTGCAGGTGCGTGTCGGGATCGCCTGATCGTTGCCGTCGCTGTCCTTCACGGCGTCGATCGCCTGCGGCTGGCAGTAGACGCCGTTGTTCGCGACGGCGGCGTACGCCGCCGCCATCGCGATCGGCGACACGCTGTTGACGCCGATGACCTGCGACGGGTTCTCCATGACGACGGGGACCACGTCGTACGTCTGCGTGTCGTCGTTCCACTCGACGGTTGTGACGCCGAGCGCCGCGATCACGTTCTGGATGCCGCAGAGGTCGAGCTCCTGCGCCATGGCGAGGAAGCCGGAGTTGATCGACTGCGCCGTGAAGTACATCGGCGTGCTCACCGATCCCGACACGTTGTTGAAGTTGTTGATCTTCGTCGTGTTGGTGATCGTGGAGTTGGCCAGACAGCTGTTGTTGAACGGGCTGAACACCCGGTTCACACCGTTGACCACCTCGTTGACCGAATGCCCCTCCTCCAGCCAGTCGAGCAGGGTGAACAGCTTGAAGGTCGAACCCGCGGGGAACCCGATCGAGCTGCCATATGTGAGATCACCGGCATATACGACCGATGTCTCCCCGGCGCCCGCCGAGGAACTCTCGTTGAACGTCGTGTTCTGGGTGATCGAGAGTATTCGTCCGGTGGAGGTCTCTATGTTCGTGCTGGCAGAACCGAAGCTCATGCCGCTCACCGTGGCCGGCGCGTACTGAGACATGGTCGCGGCCGCCGAGTCCTGCAGCGACTTGTCGAGCGTGGTCGTGATCTGCAGACCGCCGCGCCGCAAGGCCACCAGCCGGTCGTCGGAGGTCTCCCCGAAGGCCGTGTCGTTCTTGATCACCGACACCACGTACTGGCAGAAATACGCGGCGGTGCCCGCCGCGGCGCACCCCTGGGTGGCCGGGGTGATGTTGGGCGTGATGGGCTCGGCCACCGCCTCGTCGTACTGCTCCTGCGTGATCTTCCCGTCGTCGAGCATGCGCTCGAGTACGTAGGTCTGACGCTGTTTCGTCAGCGAATAGCCGTCGGCCGCGCTGTTGACCGCGTTGCCGGCCGAGTCGGTCGTGGTGCCGCCCGACAGGTCGATGCGGTACACGTTCGGGTTCTGCACGATGCCGGCGAGGGTCGCCGCCTGGGCCAGGCTGAGCTGGCTGGCGGTGACGCCGAAGTAGTAGCGGGCCGCGGCGTCGATGCCGTAGGTCGTGCCGCCGAAGTTGGCGATGTTCAGGTAGCCCAGCAGGATCTCGTTCTTCGAGTACTGCTGCTCCAGGGCGATGGCGTAGCGCATCTCCTGCAGCTTGCGCTCGATGCCCTCGATGCCGCTGGACTCCGTCGCCGCGGTGTAGCACTCCTGGTCTTCCTCGTCGGTGGTGGCGTTCCACTCGCACTGCTGGATCAGGATGTTCTTCACGTACTGCTGGCTGATCGAGGAGCCGCCCTGCGTGACACCGCCGGACAGGTTGGAGAACAGTGCGCGCACCGTGCCGATCAGGTCGATGCCGCCGTGCTCGTAGAAGCGCGGGTCCTCGCTGGAGAGGATCGCGTCGTACATGACCGGCGCGATCTCGTCGTATGTGACCGGCGACCGGTTCTGGTCGTAGAACGTCGCCAGCACGGTGCTGCCGTCCGAGTAGTAGAGCGTCGTCGGCTCCATCAGGTCGTCGATCTCGAGCACGCTCGGCAGGTTGTCGAACAGCGTGATCGCACCGGACGCCGCGGCACCGGTGACGGCGATGGCGGGCGTGACGGTCGCGGTGATGAGGACCCCGGCGATAGCGCTCAGACCCACCAGACCGGCGAGCCCCCCGAGCACGCCGCCGCTCGTCCGTTTCGTATCGGGCATAGGCTTGATCGTAGGCCAGGATGCTGGGGGATCCCTCGACACATCCCGTTGCCACGCCGTCCCGCCGAGCCCGCTGGAGCCGATTCATGACGACCTGGGAGTACCTCACCACTCCGCTGCTGATCCACAACACCGCGGCGATCCTCAACAACTGGGGCAAGCAGGGCTGGGAGCTCGTGCAGGTGGTGACCGGGCCCGAGGGCGGGCTCGTCGCCTACCTGAAGCGGCCGGTCGGCGGCGGCGAGCAGAACAGCGGACTGGATGCCGCGGCCGCGGCATCCCGCCAGTTCGAGGAGCCGGGCGCATGACCGCCGTCAGCGCGCGCCTGGCCGAGCTCGGCATCGAGCTGCCCGAGGTCGTGCCGCCCGTCGCGGCATACGTGCCGGCGCGGATCCACGGCGACCTCGTCTACACCTCCGGCCAGCTGCCGATGGTCGCCGGGGCTCTCCCCGCCACCGGCAAGGTCGGTGACGGCCATGGCCTCGTCCCCGCGGCCGATGCGAAGGGGCTCGCGCGCCTGTCGGCGCTGAACGCGCTCGCCGCCGCCGCTGCGCTCGCAGGTTCCGTGGACCGCATCGCCGGCGTGCTCAAGGTCACCGGCTTCGTGGCATCGGTGCCCGAGTTCACCGGGCAGCCCGGTGTCATCAACGGCGCCAGCGAGGTGCTCGGCGAGATCTTCGGCGACCAGCACGCGCGCTCGGCCGTCGGCGTCCCGGTGCTGCCGCTGGACAGCCCGGTCGAGGTCGAGGTCGTCTTCGTCCTGGCCTGAGGGCCGCGCCCCGCTCTGGCGCCGGCCCGGCGGCATCCGTGTCCCACTTTGGGGCGGTTGATGTCCCACTTTGGGGCGGTATCGGGCCCTCATACCGCCCCAAAGTGGGACATGCTCCGGGAGTGGAGGGACAGCAGCCGGCGCTGCCCCACCTCGGGGCTACCTCACCTGCGCGCTGATCACGCTCATCACGGCGGTGTCCGCCAGGGTCGTGGTGTCTCCGACCTCGCGGCCCTCGGCGACGTCGCGCAGCAGGCGGCGCATGATCTTGCCCGACCGCGTCTTGGGCAGCTCGCCGACGATGTACACGTCGCGCGGGCGCGCGATCGGGCCGATCTGCTCGCCCACCCAGGCGCGCAGTGTCCCGGCGAGTCCTTCCGGGGAGTGCTGCTTGAGGAAGTTCTCCTTGATGATCACGAACGCCACGACCGCCTGGCCGGTGGTCTCGTCGCTCGCGCCGACCACGGCCGCCTCGGCGACGGCCTCGTTGCCCACCAACGCCGACTCGATCTCGGCGGTCGAGAGGCGATGCCCCGACACGTTCATGACGTCGTCGACCCGGCCGAGCAGCCAGACGTCCCCGTCCTCGTCCAGGCGTGCGCCGTCGCCGGCGAAGTAGTAGCCCTTGTCGGCGAACATCCGCCAGTACGTCTCGACGTAGCGGTCCGGGTCGCCCCAGATGCCGCGGAGCATGCTCGGCCACGGCTCGGTGATCACCAGCAGTCCGCCGTTGCCGTTGCCGACGTGCGTGCCGGTCTCGTCGACGACGTCGATCGAGATGCCCGGCAGCGCCACCTGTGCGGACCCCGGCTTCGTCTCGGTCACCCCGGGCAGCGCGGAGACCATGATGGCGCCGGTCTCGGTCTGCCACCAGGTGTCCACGATCGGGGCGCGGTGGTCGCCGATGACCGCGCGGTACCACATCCACGCCTCGGGGTTGATGGGCTCGCCCACCGAGCCGAGCACGCGCAGCGAGCTCAGGTCGAACTGCTCCGGCACCTGTCGGCCGATCTTCATGAACGATCGGATCGCGGTGGGCGCGGTGTAGAAGACCGTCACGCCGTACTTCTGGATGACCTCCCACCAGCGCCCCGGATGCGGCGCGTCCGGCGTCCCCTCGTACAGCACCTGGGTCGCGCCGTTCGCGAGCGGGCCGTAGACGACGTAGCTGTGCCCGGTGATCCACCCCACGTCGGCGGTGCACCAGTAGACGTCGGTCGCAGGCTTCAGGTCGAACACGTTGCGGTGCGTGTACGCGGCCTGCGTCAGATAGCCGCCCGAGGTGTGCAGGATGCCCTTGGGCTTCCCGGTCGTGCCGGAGGTGTACAGGATGAAAAGCGGGTTCTCGGCCTCGAACGCCTCGGCCTCGTGGTCGGCGGATGCCGCCGGCACCACGTCGTGCCACCAGAGGTCACGACCCTCGGTCCAGTCGACGTCGTTGCCGCCGCGGCGCACCACCAGCACGTGCTCGACGCTCTCCTGCACACCCGAGCCGTTGCGGTCCGCGAGGGCCAGGTCGACCGCGGGCTTGAGCGCCGACACCTTGCCCTTGCGGTACCCGCCGTCGGCGGTGATCACGAGCTTCGCCCCGGCGTCGTCGATGCGGGCCCGGAGGCTGTCGGCCGAGAACCCGCCGAACACCACCGAGTGCACCGCGCCCAGGCGTGCGACCGCGAGCATCGACACGACCGCCTCCGGGATCATCGGCAGGTAGATCGCGACGCGGTCGCCCTGCCCGATGCCGAGGCCCGCGAGCACATTGGCGGCGCGTCGCACCTCCTCGGTCAGCTCCGCGTAGGTGATGCGGCGCTCGTCGCCGGGCTCGCCCTCCCACAGCAGTGCGACCCGGTCGCCGTTCCCGGCCTCGACGTGCCGGTCCAGGCAGTTGTAGGCGACGTTGAGCCGGCCGTCCGCGAACCACTTCGCGAACGGCGGATTCGACCAGTCGAGCACCTGCGTGAACGGCGTCTGCCAGGCCAGCAGATCGTCCGCCTGCCGCGCCCAGAACGCCTCGCGGTCGGCGTCCGCCTCCGCATACAGCGCCGCGGTGGCGACCGCGTCGGCCGCGAACGCCGGGTCCGGTGCGAATCGGCGGTTCTCGGTCAGCAGATGGTCGATCTGACTCGTCATGGGGGCGCTCCTTTGCGATGCCGGTGATGCGGGCACGCCGCATCCGATGTCTTCTCCGATATAACACCGTGCCACGCGCCGTGTCCGCTTTGTGCGTTGCGATCCGTTGCGTAGAGTCGCTGTGGCCCGATCGAGAGACGGGCTCGTGGCGACCTCGCCACCCCCAACTGCGAGGAACCGCGACGGCGGCATCCCTCCCCCCAGCGGGATGCCGCCGTGCTCCTCTCCTCCCCAGGCCCCGGGGGCGCCCGTCTCGTGCACAGAGACGTGGATGCCGCCGCCGCCGGCGCGGCATCCCGTCTACCGTCGCGGGCATGACCGAGTCGTTCGTCGCCAGGCCTCGCGGGCACGCAGCGCCCGTCACGCGTGTGACGGACCGGCACTGGGGCGCGCTCGGCCCGCTGATCGCCGACCCCGACGTCACCGACGTGTTCGTCAACGGCGCGGCGGGGGCGTTCGTCGATCGCGGCGGGGGCGCGCGGCCGGTCGTGCCGTGGTCGCTCGACGAGGGCGATGTGCGCGAGCTGGCGGTGGGGCTCATCGCCGCCGGCGGGCGCCACATCGACGAGGCGAGTCCCTGCGTCGACGTGCGGCTGCCCGGCGGCGCCCGCGTGCACGCCGTGCTGCCGCCGATCGCCCCCGGCGGCACGACGATCTCGGTGCGCATCCCGCGGCCGGAGCAGATGGACATGGACGCCCTGGCGCGGCGCGGCCTGTTCGGCGCGGCGACGCGCGCCCGGCTGGAAGGCCTCGTGCGTGACCGCGTCAACCTGCTCGTGACCGGTGCCGGCGGCTCCGGCAAGACGACGCTGCTGTCGGCGCTGCTCGCGCTCGCCGACCCGGGCGAACGGATCGTGACGATCGAGGACGTCGCAGAGCTGCGCATCGCCCATCCGCACCACGTGCGTCTCGAGGCGCGGCAGCCGAACCTCGAAGGCGCGGGCGGAGTGGGACTCGCGCGGCTGGTGCGCGAGGCCCTGCGGATGCGACCGGACCGGCTGGTCGTGGGGGAGTGCCGGGGCGAAGAGGTGCGTGAGCTGCTCGCGGCGTTGAACACCGGGCACGACGGGGGCGCGGGCACCCTGCACGCCAACGGGCTCGACGACGTGCCCGCCCGGCTCGAGGCGCTCGGCGCCCTCGCCGGCCTCGACGACCGCGCGCTCGCGCGTCAGGCGGCGAGCGCGATCGGCGCGGTCGTGCATCTGGAGCGCGCCCCCGACGGCGCACGCCGGGTGGCGGGGATCGGCCGGCCATCCATCCGCGCGGACCGGCTCGTGATCGAGGTGGCGTCGTGACCCGGCGCCGGACGCCGCTGCCGCGCCCGCGTGCGGAGCTCGTGCTCCGCCTGGCGGTGCTGCTGCAGGCCGGGCTCGCGCCGGCGGACGCCTGGCGCTACCTGGCCGCGTCGGGCGACGATGACGCCGCCGCGGTCACCGCCGACGCCGCGTCCCCGACGCGGCTCGCGGCGGCCATCCGCGCGCGCG
>NZ_JASGEL010000021.1:0-13598 GCF_047606385.1 Microbacterium sp. | reverse complement strand
GGCGCGGGTGCGCGGCGGGCGCCGCCGCAGGATGTCGGTGGCGGCGTCGGCCGGAAAGCCGGGCGCCGCGTCGACGAGCGCGTCGGCCCAGGCGTCGATCGCGGACTGCTGCTGGCCCGCGTGCGGCGGGGCCACCGGGGCGAGCGCGAACGGCAGGTCGTCCCAGGTGTGACCGTCCACCGCGGTCTCGCGCACGAGCGCGCCATCCTCGAGCACCTCGACGACGTTCACCGAGCGGTAGCCGTGGATCCATCGCGGCGAGGGGGCGGACGGGTACGGCGTCGGCAGCTCGTACAGCGCGAACGGCTGGGTGCCCTCGCTCAGCCGGGTGCCGGGGGCGAGCTCGCCGCGCAGCTCGACCAGGCGCTGCAGCGACCTGGGCCCCTCATGCCATCCCTCGCGGACGCGGGAGCGGCCGGGGTCGACGACCACGACGTCGCGCGTCTGCTCCCACAGCGACAACGGCTCGCGCAGCCGCAGGTAGTGGCCCGCCCAGAAGGTCTTCGCCTCGCGCGGGTAGTAGTCGATCGCGGCTGCGGCGAGGGCGAGCGCCTCGGCGTGCGGGTCGGCGGGGTCGGCGGTGCGGCGCCCGGCGGCGAGCCGGTTCAGCGCGAGCGCATGGGGCGAGGGCTCGTAGGCGTACTCCTCGGCCTCGAGGTCGCGCGAGGGGGCGAGCCCCGCGTCGCGGGCGAGGTCGACGAGCCAGTCGCGCAGTCGCAGCGTCGACACGCAGTCGTCGCGGTTGTACTCCGCGAGGTCGTCGAGCACGGCCTGGGACGCGGTCTGCTCGCCGGCATCGCGCAGCATCCGCGCCTCGACGTACTTCACGATCGAGTCGTCGCCGCGCTGCACGTCGCTCGTGCGCCGGTCATCTCCCATGTACAGCGGCTCGAGCTTCTTGATCGAGTACGACCGGGAGCCCACGCGCAGCGCCCGCCGCACGATCGGGTACAGATCGACGAAGACGCCGTCGCGCAGCAGCGCGTCGACCTCCGCCTCGCGCGTGCCGTATCGCGCGGCCATCGCCAGCAGGTGCGAGGGCTCGTAGGGGGCGTAGTGGTAGATGTGCAGGCCCGGATGGGCGGCGCGGCGCAGCGTCACCATGTCGACGAAGCGCTCGAGCGCCTCCCGTTCGGCGGCGAAGTCGTGCGCCCACAGGGTGCCGTACCGCCCGGCGGCGTCGACCCAGCCGAACAGGTAGTCGAGGTTCCACAGGCCGCTCTCCCCCTCGGTGTAGAGCGGATCGCCCTCGAAGTCGAAGAACAGGTCGCCGGGGTCGCGACGCGGCAGCGCCGCGAGAGCGGCGGGCAGGGCCACCTCGAACGCGGGAGCGCCCTCGGGGCTGGCCAGCTGCAGCCGGGCCTGCGCGCGCAGGCCCGCGAACGTCTCCTCGCGCATGGTGGCGGGCGCCTGGGCCGCCGCCGCGAGGTCGTCGATCGAGCGGATGCCGGCGGCCCGCAACGTGGCGCGCTGCGTCGGCCGCATCCCGGCGACCAGCAGCAGGTCGTGATGGACGGTCACCTCCTGCTCGCAGGTCGGGCAGCGGCCGCAGGCGACGACGGCGAGCTCGCCGCGATCGTCTCCCCACGCGATCGGCTCCCCCTCGGCGCCGAGATCGACCCGACGGTCGGCGATGAGCGCGTGCAGTCGCCGCCGGCGCAGCCGGAACACCGGCAGAAGGTCGCCGGCCCGGTGCCGGCTGGTCGTGCCGTCGCCCAGCAGCAGCTCGACGGCCTCGGCACGGGGGACCTCGCCGAGATCGAGCTGGTCGACGTATGCGGCGAGCTGCATGAGTGCGGTGACGCGCGCGTGGCGGGCGAGCTTGGTGTCCTGCACGATCCAGTCGCCGCTCTGCGCCTCGCGCACGAGGAAGTCGGCGAAGCCGACGAACTCGTCTGTCTGGAACGCGGCCTGGTAGACGACGGCGACGGCCGGGTCGGCGAGCGCGGTGCGAGTGCGGGCCACGGCATCCGCCATGCCCGCGGCGTCGCCGGAGCGGGTCTCGGGGATCTCGACCACGGCGTCGCCGAACTCGGCGCGATAGCGCTCGAGGACGTGACGCTCGTGCACGGTGCCGAGCCGGGCCGCGCGCTCGAGCGTGGCGTCCTCCGGGTCGGAGGCTGCGGCCACGCGCCCGAGCTTCGCGTCGATCTGGCGCAGCCACGCGAACTCGCACTCGGCCGCGGCCTTCAGATCGCTCGCGCTCCAGACGACCCGCGCCGGCGCCTGCGCCGTGGCCTCGATGACCCGCATCCGGCCCCCTTTCCGCCTCGACCCTAGCCCGGGCCCCCGACACCCGAGCCGACGGATACGTCCCATCACGCGAGACCGCATCTGCGCGCCGAGACCGTGGTGCGACCCCACGGTCTCGGCGCCCGGTTGCGGTCTCGCGAGACCGGGCGGGGTCGAGGTGCCAGACTGGAGACGTGGCACAGCTCCCCTTCGACAGCGCGTACCGGCACGGGTTCGCCCGCGTCGCGGCGTGCACGGTGCCGGTGCGGATCGCCGATCCCGCCGCGAACGCGGAGGCCGTGCTCGCCGAGGCACGGCTGGCGGACGCGGATGCCGTCGCCGTCGCCGTCTTCCCCGAGCTGTGCCTGACCGGCTACGCGATCGACGACCTGGTGCTGCAGGATCCCGTGCTCGACGCCGTCGTGGCCGCCGTCGAGGGGCTCGTGGCCGCGTCCGCCGATCTGCTTCCGGTGCTCGTCGTGGGGGCGCCGCTGCGCCACCGCAACCGCGTCTACAACTGCGCGGTCGTCATCCACCGCGGCGAGCTGCTGGGCGTCGCCCCCAAGGCGTACCTGCCGACATACCGCGAGTTCTACGAGCGGCGCTGGTACGCGAGCGGCGACGAGGTCCGCGGAGAGGACATCCGGGTCGGCTCGACATATGCTCCGTTCGGCACGGATCTGCTCTTCGAGGCGCTCGACGTCGACGGCCTCGTCGTGCACGCGGAGGTCTGCGAGGACGTGTGGGTGCCGATCCCGCCGTCGTCGGAGGCGGCGCTGGCCGGGGCGACCGTGCTCGTGAACCTGTCCGGCAGCCCGATCACGATCGCCCGCGCCGACGAGCGGCACGCCCTCGCGGGGTCGCAGTCGCTGCGATGCCTGGCGGCGTACGCGTACGCGGCCGCGGGCGGGGGCGAGTCCACCAACGACGTGTCGTGGGACGGGCAGACGATGATCTACGAGGCCGGCACGCTGCTGGCGCAGACCGAGCGCTTCCCCGACGGGCCGCGCCGCAGCGTCGCCGACGTCGACCTCGACCGGCTGCGGCAGGACCGGCTGCGGCAGGGCACGTTCGACGACAACCGGCGCACGCACGCCGGGCGCACGGACGCCTTCCGCACCGTGCACTTCCGGCTCGACCCGCCCGCGCGCGACGTCGGGCTGGCCCGCGCACTCGACCGGTTCCCGTTCGTGCCGGACGACCCGGCCCGCCTCGCGCAGGACTGCTACGAGGCGTTCAACATCCAGGTGTCCGGACTCGAGCAGCGGCTGCGCGCGATCGGCCAGCCGCGGCCGGTGATCGGCGTGTCCGGCGGCCTCGACTCCACGCACGCCCTGCTGGTGGTCGCCCGGGCGATGGACAGGCTCGGCCGGCCGCGCAGCGACATCCTGGCGTACACGATGCCCGGCTTCGCGACCAGCGACCACACGCGCTCGAACGCCCTGGCACTCGCCGAGGCGGTCGGGGCGACCGTCGAGACGATCGACATCCGCCCCGCCGCGACCCAGATCCTCAGCGGGATCGGCCACCCCGCCGCCGCCGGGGATCCGGTCTACGACGTCACGTTCGAGAACGTGCAGGCGGGGATGCGGACGGACTTCCTCTTCCGCCTCGCGAACCGGCACGGCGGCATCGTCATCGGCACCTCCGACCTGTCCGAGCTGGCGCTGGGGTGGGCGACGTACGGCGTCGGCGACCAGATGAGCCACTACGCGGTCAACTCGGGGGTGCCCAAGACCCTCATCCAGCACCTGATCCGGTGGGTGATCGCCGCCGGCGAGGGCGTCGACGCGCGCACCGCCGCGGTGCTGCAGTCGGTGCTCGACACCGAGATCAGCCCCGAGCTGGTGCCGGCGGGCCAGGACGGGCGGGCGCAGTCGACCGAGGACGCGATCGGTCCCTACGCGCTGCACGACTTCACGCTGTTCCACGTGCTGCGATACGGGCTGCGGCCGTCGAAGATCGCGTTCCTGGCGTCGCGGGCGTGGGCGGATGCCGATGCCGGCGCGTGGCCGCCGGGATTCCCGCCGGGCGAGCGGTACGCCTACGACCACGACACCGTGGTGCGCTGGCTGCGGGTGTTCCTGCGACGCTACTTCGGGTTCGCCCAGTTCAAGCGCAGCGCGATCCCGAACGGACCGAAGGTCTCGCCTGCCGGCTCGCTGTCGCCGCGCGGCGACTGGCGGGCGCCCAGCGACGGCAACGCCGACGTGTGGCTCGCCGAGCTCAACGCCGCGCTGGGATCCTAGGACGCCGCGACCACCGGCAGCGGCGCGTAGGCGATCGTGATGACGAACGCGTTGCGCGAGACGTCCACGATCCGGTAGTGGATCGGACGGTCGGGCACCCAGCCGCTGGTCCCGCCGGCGTCGAGCCGAACGTTCTCCGGGCGGACCCGCATCCCGCGTCCGTCCGCCGCCAGCACGGCCTGCACGCGCGTCCAGTGGTTCAGGAACTCGAGCTCGCTCGCCCCCTCCCACAGGTGCGAATGGGCGTGCATCGCGCTCTTGGCCTGCTCGTCGGGCAGCAGATCCCGGATGTCGACGCCGAGGGGCATCGCCATGTCGGCGATCACGACCACGGTCGCCGCGCGATGGCTCGCGGTGTTGATGGTGAACGGGACCACCTGGCCGTTCGCGGACGCGACCAGATGGGTGTGATGGCCGAACACGGTCGGCGCCTCGCGCTCGACGTGCACGTCGTCGGCGTCGATGTGCAGGCGGGCGGCGACGAGCTCACGCGCGAGGATGCGTCGGCGGTCGTGCTCGGTCACCGCCGGATCCCAGCCCAGCTTGGCGTCGATGCCCTCGGGGGTGTCCAGAACGACGGATTCCACGGGTGCCTCCTCGTCGCCGGACCCACCCGGCCTGCCGTCAGCCTAACCCCGAGACCTTCTGGGTCCGGCGCGGGGATCGCACCTCAGGCGAAGGACTAAGGTGACGCAGGGACGAGCAGCCGGCCCGCCCCGCAGATCGCCGCCACGGCGAGGAATGAGGCACGTGATGACCCGCATCGGACGCAGCGAGCTCGACGTCCTTCCGCTCTCCCTGGGCGGGAACGTCTTCGGCTGGACCGCCGATCGCGACGAGTCGTTCGCGATCCTGGATGCCTTCCACGCCGGCGGCGGCGACTTCATCGACACGGCCGACGCGTACAGCGCGTTCGCGCCGGGGAACTCCGGCGGCGAGAGCGAGACCCTCATCGGGGAGTGGCTCGCCTCGCGCAAGCCGCAGAACGTCGTCGTGGCGACCAAGGTCAGCCGGCACCCGGACTTCCTCGGCCTGTCGGCGGGGAACGTGCGCGCCGCCGCGGAGGCGTCCCTCACGCGCCTCGGCGTCGAGACCATCGATCTGTACTACGCCCACTACGACGACCCCGACACCCCGCTGGAGGAGGCCGTCGGCGCGTTCGCCGACCTGGTGACCGACGGCCTGGTGCGCTACACCGCGCTCTCGAACTTCACGACCGACCGCATCCGCTCCTGGATCTCGCTCGCCCAGGCCGGCGGCGGCGACCTGCCGGTCGCGCTGCAGCCGCACTACAACCTCGTCCACCGCCGCGAGGTCGAGCAGGAGACGATCCCGCTGGCGGAGGAGTTCGACCTGGGTCTGGTGCCGTACTACGGCCTGGCGAAGGGGTTCCTGACGGGCAAGTACCGTTCGGCGGATGTCAGCGGGCAGACCTCGCCGCGCGCGAAGGGCGCGGCCGAGTATGCGACGCCGGAGGGCCTCGCCGTCATCGACGCCCTCGAGGCGATCGGGACCGCGCACGGCGCGTCGATCGCGGCCACGGCGCTCGCGTGGCTGCGCGCGCAGCCGGCGGTCGTGGCGCCGATCGCGAGCGCCTCACGCGTGGACCAGGTCGCCGACCTGCTCGCCGGGGCGCGCCTCGAGCTGACGGCCTCCGAGATCGCCGAGCTGGACCGGGTCTCGGCATGGGCGGCCGAGGGCTGATGCGGCTGCTGGTCGCCGCTCTGCCGCAGGAGATCACCGCCTTCCCGGCGGAGCTTCCGGGCTTCGAGGTCCTGGTCACCGGTCTCGGCAAGCTGCAGGCCGCCGTCGGCCTCAGCGAGAGACTGCGCGACGGCGCCTACGAGGAGGTCGTCGTGGTCGGCACCGCCGGCGGGCTCGTCCCGACCGCCGAGGGCACGGTGCACGAGGTCGCCACCGCCATCCAGCACGACGTCGCCGACCTCGACGGCGTCGTCGGCCGCCACGTCGCGCTGCCCGAGCGCACCGGCAGCGGCGAGGGCGTGGTGATCGCGACCGGCGACCGGTTCATCGACGATGCGGACGCCGTCGCCGAGATCACCGCGCTGGGCGCCACCCTCGTCGACATGGAGACCTACGCCTATTTCTGGGTCGCCGAGCGCTACGGCGTGCCGATCCGGGTGTTCAAGGCCGTCTCCGACCCCGCGCAGGACGGCGCGACCCAGCTGTGGGACGAGGTCGTGGCGACCTGCAGCGAATGGCTGCGAGAGCGGATCCGGACCGAGTACGGGGTCTGACCGGCATCAGAAGGGCGGCGGGCCCGTGTCGTCGGGCACGAACCTCACCGTCGCCGGCGGCCGGTCCCGGTGCGTGCGCCCGGTCGGGCCCGTCCATTCGATGACCCCGCCGGAGCGCTGACGGACCCGCCACGCGGTCTCGTGTTTGAGGGTGTGGTGCCGGCGGCAGAAGTGGCAGAGGTTGTGGACGCGGGTGGGGCCGCCGAGCGCGGCGTCGAGATTGTGATCCACGTCGCAGCCGCGCGCTGGTCGGCGGCATCCGGGAAAGCGGCAGCGTTCGTCACGCACCCGGAGGAAGCGGTGGAGGTCGGCGCCGGGTCGGTAGCGGTCGACGGCCAGCACGGCCCCCGTGTACGGATCGGACATCACCCGGTCCCAGCCGGTCGCCGCGCCGGCCAGGCGCCGCGCCGTCACGGGGTCGATCGGGCGGTCTCCGGCCAGCATCCCCGTACCCCGCTCCGTGCCCGCGAGCGCGAGGACGGGAACGGTGACCTGCACGTGACCCGACACCGCGTCGAGCCCGGTGCCGTGTGCGATCGGACCGCCCGCCAGGACCAGGTCGCAGAGGATGTCGGCGCGAAGCTGGTCGAGAGTGCGGGTGTCGTGTGGACCGTCGCCGCTCGAGCCGGTCCGGCGCGGCCCGGTGACGACCGGCTCGTCGCCGCTCTCGGCGTCGTCGGCCGGAGCCTCGGGCTCGGGCTCGGGCTCCGCAGCCTCGTCGCCCGTCTCGCGCTGACCGCGGGCGACGGTGCGCGCCATGCGCGTGAGGCGGTCGTGGATGGCGTACGCGAGCGCAGCGGGGAGATCGGCGAGCAGCCGCGCCATCCCGTCGTCGAGGTCGTACACGCGCACGCGGCGGTCGTCCTGCCGCGCCTCGATCCGTTCCGCGGTGCCCTCGGGGTCGAGCTGCGCGGCGATCGCGTGGGCGATCCCGCGGAACCGGCCGACCGTCTCGGCACGGGCGACGGCGAGCGCGAGCGTCGCGAACCGCTCCCGCAGGCGCTCGGGCAGCGCGGCGCCCGCGCTCAGCAGCGCGTCGACATGGCCGGCCTCGATCTCACCGGCCTCCCACGCGGCGAAGGCTGCGGGATAGATGTCGCGCGCGGCGACCGCGTCACCCATGCGTCGCTGCACGACCCGGTCGCTGAGCCGTGCCGCGGCGCCCAGCTCGGCGGACGCCTCGCGCACCGGCAGATCGGCGCCCGGTCGCAGCCGCTCGTCGGCGTGGAGCTGCTCGGCGCGCGCCACGGCCAGGTCGACGGCGGCGGCCAGCAGACGCGACTCGCGCGCCTGCGCGACGGCGACCGCCCGATGCGCGTCGACGAACTCGGTCACCAGCGCGTCCAACGCCGGCCAGCCGATGCCGTCCGCTGCGTGCCCCATCGATGTCTCCTCGCCATGGCCGCGACCAGCGGCGTCCGGTCTCGCACCAAGCGGGCACTGTGCGATGTTCTCTGACGCTGATCACGCTACAAGGGGGTTCCGACATCGCCGCCGGGAGCTCGAGACCCCCACGCGAACCGGCGCACAGCGGTCAGCCCTCGGCGTCCTCCATCGTGCTCTCCTGACGCCGCAGCCGCTGCCCGAGGTCGATGACGGCGAGCACGAAGGCGAGCGCGAGGAAGATCCCCACCGAGACCATGCCGAAGCCGTACGCGTCGTGATACACGACCGCGTCGGCCGGGCCGGTGTCCTGCTCGCGGTAGACCGTCGCATAGAACAGGGCGAGCGCGACGGCGGTGCCCACCGCGGACCCGATGCGCTGGCCGAGCTGCCCCACGGATCCCGCCAGGCCGCCCTGCCGCACCGGGATGTCGGCCAGGGTCAGCGTCTGGTTGGGAGAGATCACGAGACCCCCGCCGATGCCGCCGACGAGCATCACGCCCGCCATCACGAACGGCGTGATCGCGTCGTCGACGTACAGCGCGGTGATCACGAGCCCGCCGACGCAGACCAGCACGAGCGCGAGCCCCAGCACGACGACCGGCCGCCCGTAGCGGGTGACCAGGATGCCGCCGAACCACGAGGCGACCGCGCTCGCGAGCGCGAAGCCGATCGTGACCATGCCGGCGAACAGCGCCGCCAGGCCGAGCCCGTCTTGCAGGTAGAGGGTCGTGAGCAGGAACATCGAGGGCACCGCGGTGAAGTACGCGGTCTGCAGCAGCGTGCCGTTCCGGTACGAGGCGATCGAGAACAGCTCCAGCGGGACGAGCGGATGCCTCCCGTTCGCCGCGTAGCGGCGCTCCCAGGCGACGAACCCGGCCGCGAACAGCACGAACACGACCAGCAGCCACCAGCGGTTCGGGTCGTCCCCGGACGATCCGGTCGTGAACAGGAACGGCCACATGAGCGCGACGATCGCGGCGCCGAACAGCAGCACGCCGACGGGATCGAGCGCGAGCCTGCGGGCCGAGCGCTCCCGCGTGGCCGGCAGCATCCACACCGCCAGCGCGATCGCGATCACCCCCAGCGGCAGGTTCATCCAGAAGATCCAGCGCCACCCGTCGGCGGCGCCGCCGAGCGCGATCAGCAGGCCGCCGAGCGTCGGCCCGAACGCGGTGGCCACCCCGATCGTCGCGCCGAACAGCCCGAAGGCCCGGCCGCGTTCCTTGCCCTGGAACAGCTGCTGGATCAGTCCGATCACCTGGGGCATCTGCGTGCCCGCCGCCATCCCCTGCACCAGCCGGCACACCAGCAGCACGGTCGTGTTCGGCGCCAGCGCGCAGCCCACGCTGGCCAGGGTGAACACGCTCAGGCCGATCAGGAACAGCGCGCGACGGGACCGCTGGTCGCCGATCCGCCCCATCGGGACGAGGAACAGGCCGAAGGTGAGCACGTAACCGGAGACGATCAGCTGCAGCTCGGTCGACCCCGAGCCGAAGGCCGACTCGATCGAGGGCAGTGCGACGTTGACCTTCGACAGGTCGAGGATCGTGATCCCGGCGACGGCCACGCACACCCAGAACGCGCGCCAGCGCCGGGCCGGAGTGAGCGGGATGTCCCGCGTGACGGGGTGGGCGCCGGTGGGGGGACGTCTGATCTCGGATCGGTCGGTCACGGTCCCACCCTATGAGCCGGCGAGAACGGCGCGGCCCGCCACAGAGCGGAAACAATCGCGGCGTAGCCTGCCGTCATGGCCCTCGTCGACGTCTGCGTCGTCTACATCCTGCGCAGCCGCGCCGGGGTGGACGAGGTGCTGCTCGGCTACAAGCGCACGGGGCTGGGGCTGGGGCGGGTCGTCGGCATCGGCGGCAAGCTCGAGCCGGGCGAGACGGCCGCCCAGGCGGCGGTGCGCGAGGTGCGCGAGGAGACCGGGCTGCGCCTGTCGGCGTCCGACCTGGTGGCGGTGGGGGTGCTCGACTACCACTTCCCGGCCCGGGACGAGTACTCGCAGCGCTCGCACGTGTTCGTCTGCCGTCGATACGCGGGACGTCCCGTGGAGACCGACGAGATCGTGCCGGCGTGGTTCGGGGTGGACGAGGTGCCGTACGCCCGGATGTGGGACGACGCCAGCCGCTGGCTGCCCGCCGTGCTGCGGGGCGGCCGCATCCGCACCCGGGGGTACACGTTCGGCGACGATCTCGCGACGGTCGTGCGCGAGGAGCCTGCTGTCGGGGTGTGAGCTCACCGCCGGCCGGCGAGCGCGGCCGCGATCACGGCGTCGTCGTACCCCACGCCGGCCTGATCGAGCCGCTGGCGCAGCACGTGCTCGAACAGCACGTCGTCCGCATCCGCCGTGTCGGCGCTCACCTGGGCGACGATGCCGGCGAGCCGCTGCTCGTCGGTCGCGAGGTTCCGGTCCATGGCGGAGTCAGTCATCGTCGCGGCCCAGCGAGATGTCGGGGTCCGCTCCGGCAGCCGGCTCGTCGGAGGTGATGAGATCGGGCGAGTCCTCGGCGGCATGGTCGCGCTCCTGGCTCTCGCGGTCGGACACGTCCTCCCAGCCGCCGGGCGGGTCCGCGTCGATGACGCCCTCGGGCAGGTCTCGATCGGTCATGATGGCTCCTCTCGTCCAGACCCAGCCTGCGCCGGCCCCGGGATGAGGACGCGGGGCTTGACCCGCATGGATGCCGGGGCTACCGGCGCACTCAGCGCAGCTCCTCCGCGAGCCCGATCAGCAGGCCCTCCGGACCCCGCAGATAGCAGAGCCGGTAGACGTCCTCATAGCGAACGACGTCTGCGCTCACGAGCGTCGCGCCGTGCGCGCGCAGCCGTTCGAGGGTCAGGTCGATGTCGTCCACGGCGAACATGACCCGCAGGTAGCCGAGCGCGTTCACGGGGGAATCACGGTGGTCGGCTGCCGGCTGCGGATGCAGGAACCGGGACAGTTCGAGCCGCCCGTGGCCGTCGGGCGTGCGCATCATGGCGATCTCGACGCGCTGCCCGGGCAGGCCGGTGACGCGTCCGGCCCACTCCCCATCGATCATCGCCCGTCCCTCCAGCTCCAGGCCGAGCGCGAGGAAGAAGTCGACGGCGGCGGTCAGGTCCTCGACGACGATGCCGACGTTGTCCATCCGGAGGGCCACGGGCGTGTCAGTCCGCGGGGTGCGAGGCGGCGCGGTCGCGCGCGACCTGGCCGGCCACGACCTGTGCGCCGCTCGTGGTCAGGGCCCGTCGCCACGGCAGGGTGCCCTCGATCTCGATCTGGATCGACACCGACAGGATCGTGCGGATCACGACGATGATCCCGAGGATCACCGCATCCTCGACGGACGGCTTCGAGGTGATCGTGCGGATGAGGTCGGCCGCGACGAGCACCTCCAACCCGAGCAGGATCGCACCCCCGAAGGTGGCCCGCAGCGTCAGGAACGCCGCCCGGCCGCCTTCGCCACGAGCCAGCGCGCGGGCACCGAACACGATCGCGACGACGAAGCCCACGACGATGACCACCGCGCCCACGCACTCGAACCCGACCGCGATCGCGGTGAACACCGGCTCCATGGCGTCAGTGTAGGGCGCGGACCGCGCTCAGGCGGTGCGGCGCTCGTGCAGGATGTCGGCGCGCTCCGGGTGCGCGGCGAACCAGTCGGCCACGTACCAGCACACCGGGATGACCTCACGGTCTCCGCGCTCCTCCAGCCGGGCGACGGCGCGGTCCACGAGCTCGCCGGCGTAGCCGTGGCCCCGGAACGTCGGCACCGTGAACGCCCGTGTCAGGGCGACCGTGCGGCCGTCGTCGCGGTAGTCCAGCACGCTGAGGAGCGTGTCGCCGCGCCGCAGCGCGAAGCGGGACGCGTCGGGCTCGTCGGTGAAGGTCAGCGCTTCGGTCATCCCTTCAGGCTACGCCGCGCGGAGGCGTGCGGGGCGGTGCCGGCGACGTCCACGTGTCCGTCATACTTCGTCACAGTCGCGGCGGCCGATCGTCACGAATTGACGTGGACGGTCATGTGCCGCGATAATCAGGCCTATGACTGACGACGCGCGTTCTCTGTCCGCCTGGGAGGCGAACGGGACTGCCGGCATGATGGCCGGCCGCGTCGCCATGTGTTGTCGAATGTGCCGCTGAGTCGATGACCACCGCCGGATCGGCCGCTGCTTCTGAAACGCAGCCGCCGGATCCCCCAGCCCCGCATCACGCGGATGCTGCGCACCAGGCCGGATCGCCGGCCGCTTCGCAACACCCCGGGCCCATCGAGCCCCCTCCCGCAAGGACTTCTCTCATGTCGAACACCGCCATCCTCGACCGTCCCGTCTCCCGCCCCGACCTGCGCCTCGTCCCCCGCGCGGCGGAGCCGGCACCGGCTCCTTCGCCCGCCGAGCGTCACATCCCCGCCGGCACCGCCCCACGCGGCTTCGCCCTCTACGTCGGCTTCGACGAGGTGAAGGCCGCGGCATCCGGCGTCTCCCTCGGCGTGCTCGTCGAGGCCCTGCGCCGCACCCTGCACGAGGTCGCCCCCGAGGCAGAGACCTACGCGACCGTCGCCCTCGCCCCGGTCGGGACCGGCGGCCGCGACGTCGACGTGGTGCGTCTCGCCCTGCACGAGCCGTCGGCCGTCGCCCGCACCAAGCCCGAGATCGAGGTCGAGGAGCGCGCCGAGGCCGGCGTCGTCGTCGACATCTCGCGCAAGCGGGTGCTCATCGACGGCGAGTCGGCGGCGTTCACCTTCAAGGAGTTCGAGCTGCTGCAGTACCTCGTGCTGCGCGAGGGTCGCACCATCGAGCGCACCGAGCTCGTCTCGTCGCTGTGGCAGGCCTCCGACGGCGACGAGGTGCCCGGCGAGCGCACGATCGACGTGCACGTGCGGCGTCTGCGCGCCAAGCTCGGCCGCTTCGAGGACATCGTGCGCACCGTGCGCGGCGTCGGCTACCGCTTCGACCGTCACGCCGACGTCGTCATCCGCTACGGTCACGGCACCCCCTCGCCCGACCGCTTCTGAGTCGCGCTGCGCACCGGATCCGAGGTGCGCCGGACCCTCATCTCGCCGTGCGGGCAATGATGGCGCCCGTTCTTGGCGATGGCGCCTGTAATTTCCGTAGCCATCGTCAGGAAGAAGCGCCATCGCGCGTTCACGCGAGGCGGATGCCGGCATCGGCGCTCGCGTGGACGACGGGGACGTCGGCGGGGCGACGTAGGGTGAGGGCGTGACCCAGAGCGACCGGATGCTGCGCATCTCGGCCACGCGACGCACCGGCGCACGCGACCCGCGTCCGCCTGCGTCCGCCCCGCTCCGTGAGACCGTGTACCGGCCGCGGCATCCGCTGGACCTGCACGCGACGGTCGTGTTCCAGCGCCGCGGCGCGCACGACCCGGCGCTGGTGGTCGACGGCGCGGTGATCTGGCGCGCGAGCCGCACCCCGCAGGGCGTCGCGACGCTGGCGCTGCGCGCGAGCCGCGACGGCGTCCGTGCCGCCGCGTGGG
>NZ_JASGEL010000020.1:0-61254 GCF_047606385.1 Microbacterium sp. | reverse complement strand
GCGAGTGGTCGCCCGCCGCGAGCGCAGACGTCGTCAGGGTCGCCGTGCCGGACTCGACATCGGCCGTGCCCAGCGAGGTCGAGCCGTCGAAGAACTCGACCGAACCGGCCGCAACCGGCGACACGGTCGCGGTCAACGACACCTCGTCACCCTCCGTCGCCGACTCCGGCGACACCGAGAGCGTCGTCGTCGTCTCGGCCGCGACCGCGGCGAAGCTGAACTCGGCGTACGCCTCGTTCGCCGCGTCGACCGCGCCGCCGGCGCCCACCGTGTACACCGCGAACACGCCGCCGTCGAGCGCGACCGCATCCAACGCGGCCTGCGTCACCGTCACCGTCGTCGTGAACGACCCGTTCTCATCGAACGACACCGTCGCGTACGACGCCGAGCCCACGACCTGCGTCAGACTCGACACACCCCGACGATCCGTGTTGTTCACGCCGCCCGCGGACGGCGCCCACGAATCCGTCAGGATCGACCCGACCTGCAGATACACGGTCGATCCCGGGTAACCGGAACCGGTCACCGTCAACGTCGCGCCATCCGGGTCCAGCCCCGTCGACGGCGACACCGAGAGCACCGCGCCCGTCGTCTCGTCAGCCGTCACCACGTACGACACCGCCGACGACGTGGAGCCGATGTACGCCGACGAGTCGGCGGGGGTGAACACGGCCGTCAGCGAGTGGTCGCCCTCGGCGAGGGTGGACACCGATGCGGTGGCCGTGCCCGAGGACACCGCCGCGGTGCCGAGCGAGGTGGATCCGTCGAAGAACTCGACCGAGCCGGCCGCGGCGGGCGAGACCGTCGCGGCGAGCGTCACCGTGTCGCCCGCGACCGCGGTGTCCGCGGGAGCGACCGACAACGTCGTCGTGGTGGCCGTCGCCGGCACGGTGTAGGGCACCGAGAAGGTGAGGCTGTCGAGCTGCGTGCCGGCGCTGTAGAAGCCTGCGAAGGCCGGGGCGCCGTCAGCGGTCAGATACGCCGCGGCGTCCGTGTACGTCGCGGTCGAGCCCGAGATCGTCGGCGTGCTCAGCGTCAACGTCGCCAGGTCCACATCCGTGTAGGTGTTCACCGTGCCGTCGGACAGGCTCTTGGACACGACGTCCGCGTACAGGGTCGCGCTCGTGCTGCTGGTCAGCGTGATCTGGGGGTCGGAGATCGTCAGGTCGAGCGCCCCGGAGTGTCCGGTGAAGTGGATGCCGTCGCTGAACGACGCGGTGCCGGTGCCGGCATCCGCGTCCACCGTGCTGCTGCCGCCGCTCCAGGTGTACGGGTACGTGCTGGTCACTCCGCTGCCGGTCGACGTGATCGTCCCGCTGGCGATCGCGCCGGTCACGTATGTGACGAACGACTGCTTGATGCCCCATGTCAGCGTGGCGGTGCCGCCGGCGGCGCTGGCAGGCGCGGCGATGCCGACCACCGCCGCCGATGCGAACAGGGCGCCGGTGATGACACCGGCCAAGACACGCCAGAGCGACGCTTTCCTGGTTGACTGCACAGTCTTCTCCTGGATCTATTCGGGTAGATGCCGCAACGTTGAGGCGAAGATAGGTGAGGCTTACCAAAACCACCTTGGCTTAGCTTAGCCTCACCAATCCTCCGCGCAAGAACCGGCTGTAAGAATCGTTACGCGCTCGAGGCCTCGCCGCGGCGCGGCAGCACGACCGGACGCCCGGTGTCGGGATCCCGGAGCACCCGCACGGGCGTCTCGTACACCGCGGCGATGCGCTCCTCGGTGAGCACCTCGGCCGGCGAGCCGATCGCGGCGAGCCGCCCCCCGTGGATGATCGCGACCTCGTCGGCGTAGGCCGCGGCGAGCGAGAGGTCGTGCAGCACGACGACGATCGCGCGCCCCGCGGCGGCCAGCTCGCGCGCGATCCGCAGCACGTCTTCCTGATGCTTCAGGTCGAGGGCCGCGGTCGGCTCGTCGAGCATGACGATCGGGGTGTCCTGCGCGAGCACGCGGGCGAGCGAGGCGCGCGCCCGCTCGCCGCCGGACAGCGAGGAGAACGGGCGCTGCTGCAGATGCGTGACGTCCGTGCGGGCCATGGCCTCGCGGATGGCGGACTCGTCATCGCGGGAGCGGCCGATCCACGGCGCACGTCCCATCTCGACGACCTCGTACGTCGTGAACGAGAAGGACACCTGGTTGAACTGCAGCAGCACGGCGCGCCGGCGCGAGAGCTCCTTCGCGCCGTGCTCGGCGACCGGCCGGCCCTCGAGCAGCGCCTCGCCGGCGGTCGGCCGGGCGTCGCCGGTGAGCAGGCTCAGCAGCGTGGACTTTCCCGCGCCGTTGGGGCCGACAAGCGCCAGGACGCGCCCGTAGCGGACCTCGAGGTCGACGCCGTCGAGGATCACGGTGTCGTCGATGCGGTAGCCCACGCCGCGCAGCACATAGGCGGCCTGCCCGGTCATCGCGGCATCCCCGCCCCCCTCTTCGCGAGAGGGGTGGAAGGAGGAGGTCATGCCCAACCACCCGCCCTGCGCCGGCTGCGTCGGATGAGCCAGTAGAAGAAGGGACCGCCGATGAGCGAGGTGAGGATGCCGATGGGCAGGTCCGCCGACGGCACGACCGTGCGGGCGAGCAGGTCGGCGTAGACGAGGAGGGTGCCGCCGCCGAGGAACGATGCGATGATCAGCGGGCGGTTGGCCGGGCCCAGCAGCATCCGGATCAGGTGCGGCACGACGAGTCCGACGAACGAGATGATGCCGACGAACGCGACCGCGACCCCGGTCAGCAGCGCGACGATGACGATGGACGAGACGCGCAGCGCCTCGACGCGCACGCCGAGGTGCGAGGCGGTGCGCTCCCCCAGCGAGAGCAGGTCGTACTGGCGTGCGAAGCCGACCGAGCCGGATGTCGCGATCACGCCGACGATCACGACGACGAGTACCTCCTGCCAGCGCGACCCGTTCATCGAGCCGAGCTGCCAGAACACGATCTGCTCACGGGAGGCGCTGGTGCCCAGGAACATCAGCAGCGCGACGCCGGCGCCGGCGAAGGCGTTGACGGCGATGCCGGTGAGGATCAGCGTCACCGACTCGGTGCGCCCCTGCGACCGCGCCGTCGTGTAGACGAGCAGGGTGGCCAGCAGGCCCCCCGCGAACGCGAGCACGGCGGGGGTCCAGGAGCCGAACGCGGACAGCCCGAAGACGATGGATGCGGCCGCTCCGACGGCGGCGCCGGAGGACACTCCGACCACTCCGGGCTCGGCGAGCGGGTTGCCGAAGATCGCCTGCATCACCGCACCGGCGACGGCCAGCAGCGCGCCGACGAACAGGGACATGACGATGCGGGGGAACCGGATCTGCCACAGCGTCTGCTCGATGATGGAGTCGGTCGGAGCCCAGCCGTTCGGGATGCCGATCGCGCGCAGCAGCGAGCCGACGACCTCGGCCGGGCTGATCTCCAGCTGCCCGAGACCCGCGGACAGGAGCACGCCGACGATCAGCAGCACGCCGATCGAGGCGTAGACGGCGATGCGACGCGGCCGTGACGTACGAGGACGAGCGGCCGCGCTCGCCTGCGCAGCGCTCATGAGCCGGGCGCGTAGATCGCACGCGCCAGCGCATCCAGCACCGCCGCGGAGCGGGGGCCGAACGAGAGGATCTGGCCGTCGGCCATGTCGACGAAGCGCCGGTTCTGGCCGGCGGTCGTGATCGCGATCGCCGGCTTGTCCTGCAGCAGCCCGTCGACCCCGCCGACGGAGGCGAGGCCGTCCGTCATGACGAGGATCAGGTCGGGATCGGCCGCGACCATCGCCTCGTCGGTCATCGGCTTCATGCCGTCCCAGCCCATCTCGGTCGCGACGTCGATGCCGCCCAGGGCGTCGATGAGCTGGTCCGCGCCCGAGCCGGCGCCGAACAGGTAGTAGATGCCGGCGGAGCCACGGAGGTACAGGAAGACGATGCGCAGCCTGTCGCCCTCTTCGGCCGGGGCGATCGACGCGATGTCGGCGATCTCGGCATCCACCTGCGCGCTGATCAGGTCGGCCAGCGCCTCCCCCGCCGTGACGGCTCCGAACACGGCGCCGACGTCGCGGGCGAGCTGGGCGGCTCCGTCGAACGAGGCGGTGTTGGCGACCGTGACCACGGTGATGCCGACATCGCGCAGCTGCTCGATCACGTCGCGCGGACCGATGCTGCCGTCGGTGATGACCAGGGTCGGCTTCAGCGCGATGATCGCCTCGGCGTTCACGGTGTGCCCGTCGCTGGTGACCAGCGGCAGATCCTCGGTGCCCTCGAATGTCGTCGAGACGTCGCGGCCCACGAGGGTGTCGCCGAAGCCGAGACCCCAGACGGTCGCGGCGAGCGATCCCGCGAGGTCCATGGCGATGACACGGGAGGTGTCGGTGACGGTGACCTGCGTGTCACCGGCCTGGTCGTGCGAGGTGACGGTCGCCGGCAGCGTCTGCGTGCGGTCGGCGTCGACGACCTCGACCGCCGCGTCCGCCATCACGGCGGTCGACGGCCCCTGGTAGGACTTCGGGTCGCTCAGGATGTCGTCGAGCTGCGTGAGCGGGGTCGTGTCGACGGCGGCGCTCGTGTCCGCGGTCTGCGCGGCGGAGCCGGAGCATCCGGCGAGCACGAGGGCGATCGCGGATGCGGCGATCAGCGCGCCGAGCCGACGCCTCACTTCGCGTCGCCGCCGTCGCGCGGACCTCCGGCGCGCCCTCGGCGGCGCGCGACGAGGAACACGACCACGACCACCGCGGCGACGACGATCGCGGCGATGAGCACGGGTGCCAGCCAGACCCAGGCGGTGGCGGCGAGGTCGACGGTCATGTCGTCGTCGGCGAGCAGGGTCTCGGTCGCACTCGCGGTCGGCGTGGCGGTCTCCGCCGCCGCGCAGCTCAGCGCGATGGTGAAGGTGACCGGGTCGAAGGCAGTGCCGGCCTCGTAGTTGCCGAACGCCTCGAAGCCCTCGGCCGTGATCGCGGTCGGCACCGCGGTGCCGGAGATCGTGTCATCGCCGACCGTCAGCGGAGTCGAGGTGACGTCGAGGGACACGAACGGGGTCTGCACGTACGTCTGCACGTTGTCGGTGTTGCCCGCGAGGGCGTCGTCCATCGAGAGTCCGCTGATGTCGAGCAGAAGTTGCGCGGTGCCGTCGGCGGCGAGGACGAGGGTGGGGTTGGCGATGGTCGTGTCGAGCAGACCGTCGTGGCCGGTGAACTCGATGCCGCCGGAGAAGGAGATCTCGCCGGCACCCGTCGCAGGATCGTACGAGCCGTCGGTGGCCGGCCAGGAGAAGTCAGGGGTCGAGTACGTCGCGGGCGCGATCTCCGTCCAGGTGCCGTTGGCGATGGTGCCGGAGATATAGGCGCGGAACGACTCCTTGAAGCCCCAGGTGAGGTCGCCTCCGGCGACGGTGCATTCGCCGGCGGAGGTCTCGGCGGCGACGGACCCGGCCGCGGAGGCGGGTCCGGCGAGGAGCAGCGGGACGGCGATGGCGGCGACGGCCGAGACCGCGGTGATCGTGCTGAGTCGGCGCATAGCTGACGACCGATCCTTCGGGAAGATGACTCGGGAGCAGGTTAGGAATGCCTAACCAACATCCACAGTACCCGATGTGGGCGGCGCCTCACGGTCGCAGCGGAAGCAGCCCGTGGAGATCCGCGCGCGTGCCGGAGACGAGGATGCGGCCGGCGGCCACGGCATCCGCCCAGGTCTGGGCGCCCGTCGCCAACGCGATCCAGGTGATCGGATCGGTCTCGACGACGTTCGGCGGGGTGCCGCGCGTGTGGCGCGGCCCCTCGACGACCTGCACGGCGCCGAACGGCGGCACGCGCACCTCCACGGTGTGCCCGGGCGCCTTCTCCTCGAGCAGCTGCAGGAGATAGCGCACCGCGGTGGCGCGGTCCGAGCGGGAGGCACCGGCATCCGTCGCCGCGGCCAGCGCCGCGCGCCCGTCCTCGGTGGAGATGCTGCCGCGCGCCATGGCCCCAGGCTACGCGGGCGACCGCAGCGGGACCGCAGCGGGTATGTCCCACTTCGGCGCGGTATGAGGCGGCGATACCGCGCCGAAGTGGGACATCAACCGCGCCGAAGTGGGACATAGCGGGCGAGGGACGCCGCGAAGGGCGCCGATTAGGCTGAGCGGGTGAGAATCCTCGTCCTCGGCTCGGGCGCGCGCGAGCACGCCATCATCCTCGCCCTCCGCTCGGAGCAGACGCCGCACGAGATCTTCGCGGCTCCGGGCAACGCCGGGATCGCGCGCGATGCGACGACCCTCCCGCTGGATGCGAACGACCCGGTCGCGGTCGCCGACCACGTGGGCACGCATGCGATCGACCTCGTCGTCATCGGCCCCGAGGCGCCGCTGGTCGCCGGCGTCGCCGACGCGCTGCGCGAGCGCGGCATCCCGGTGTTCGGCCCCGGCAGGGCGGCGGCGCAGCTCGAGGGCTCGAAGGCGTTCGCGAAGCGGATCATGGATGCCGCCGGCGTCCCGACGGGGCGCGCGATCCATGCCCGCAGCACCGCCGAGGTGGAGACCGCCCTCGACGAGCTCGGCGCTCCGCACGTGGTCAAGGCCGACGGGCTGGCCGCCGGCAAGGGCGTCATCGTCACCTCCGATCGGGCCGCCGCCCTCGCCCACGCCGAGGAGTACCTGCCCGGCGGCTCGGTGCTGATCGAGGAGTTCCTGTCCGGTCCCGAGGTCTCGCTGTTCTTCCTCAGCGACGGCGACACGGTCCGCCCGCTCAGCCCGGCCCAGGACTACAAGCGTCTGCGCGACGGCGACGAGGGCCCGAACACCGGCGGCATGGGCGCCTATTCGCCGCTGCCGTGGCTCGACGGCCGGTTCGGCAGCGAGGAGGCCTTCGTCGACCTCGTGACCCGCACCGTCGCCGAACCGGTCATCCGGCAGCTGGATGCCGAGGGCACCCCCTTCATCGGCCTGCTGTACGCGGGCCTGATCATCACCGACGACGGTGTCAAGGTCATCGAGTTCAATGCGCGCTTCGGCGATCCCGAGACCCAGGTCGTCCTCCCCCGCCTGGTCGACCCGCTGTCCGGGCTTCTGCTCGCGGCGGCGGTCGGCACACTCGAGGACGTGCCGCGTCCCGCCTTCGCCGAGGCGACGGCGGTCACGGTCGTGCTGGCCAGCGAGGGGTACCCGCAGGCGCCGATCGCCGGGCGCGCGCTGTCGGGGCTGGACGCCGCGACCGCCGTCGACGGCGTCCACCTCGCGCACGCGGCGACCGCCGAACGCGATGGCGGGCTGGTCGCGACCGGCGGCCGGGTGCTGAATGTCGTCGCGCTCGGAACCACCTTCGGCGAGGCTCGGGACCGCGCCTACCGCGCCATCGGCGAGATCTCGCTGGCCGGCGGTCAGTACCGCGGCGACATCGCTGCGCGCGTCGCCGCGACCGAGGCGGGCTGAGGCGGGCCCCGAGCTCGTCGAGGAACCGCCTCAGCCGGGCCGGCGTCACACGGCCCGGCGACGCAGGCCGGCTCCGACGGCGGCTGCGCCGAGCAGCACCAGGACGCCGCCGGCCCAGACGGCCCCGGCTGGGAAGCCGCCGCCGGTGACCGCCAGGGCCCCGGGGTCGGTGATGGTGATCGGCGCCCAGCCGATCAGCGTGCCGTCGGCGGCATACACCGCGATGCGGTGCTCGCCGGTCACATCCGACGGCAACGTCACCGAGATCGTGCCCGCCGTGGACACCACGTGCGAGCCCAGGCTGACCGGATCCGAGAACAGATAGGCGTGCACGGTCTCGCCTTCGTGGTCACCGCCCACCGTCACGAGGATCGTGGCGCCCGCCGCAGCGCTCGAGGGCACCGACACCCCGCCCTGGTCGACGCCCGTCAGGTCGTCCTCCGACGCCGACCACGACGAGCCGGACCCCGTCCCGCCCGAACCCGAGTCGTCGGAACCCGAGTCCGAGTCGCCGTCGTCGCCCCCGGTCGAGGGCAGCTCGGCCACCGTGAGGGTCGCGGCGTCCGTCGTCGCCGTGCCGGCCGAGTTGGTGAACACGGCACGGTACTGCGTGCCGGATGCCGAGGCCGTCACCGCCGCCGCCGTGTACGAGGCGTCGGTCGCGCCCGCGATGTCCACCCAGTCGCCCGCATCCGCGAGCTTGGACTGCCACTGCACGGTCGGGACCGGGGTGCCGTCGGCCGACGCGGTGAACACCGCGTCCTCGCCCTCCGTCACCGACACCGAGACCGGCTGCGCGGTCACGGTGGGGGCGGTCGTCTCCGCCGCCGCATCCGTGAAGTCGACGGTGAACGAGGCGGGCGCCTTGTAGACGTCCAGCGTGCCGCCGGTGGAGTAGAAGTAGGCGGCCAGGCCCGTGCCCTGGTGGAAGTCGACGAAGCCCTGCGGCCACGCACCCCACCCCGATGACGTCTGGTCCTGCGCGGTCGTCCCGTCGGGCACCGTGACCTCCACGCCGGCGTAGTCGGGCGTCACCGAGATGCTGCCGGCCGTGTCGACGACCACGCCGGAGAACGTCGCGACCGTGACCTCGGACACCGGGTCCAGCGCCGCCTTGTCGGCATACGGGTCGGAGATGTCGCCCTCGTAGCCCGACAGATCGGCGGTCAGCGTGCCGACACCGTCGGCGTCCACCGTCAACACCAGGTTCGACAGGGTGAACGGCACCAGCCCGTCGTAGTAGTTGATGCTGAACGACACCGGCCAGCTGATCACCGCCGAGCCGTCCGGCTCGACCACCGCGGTGCCCTCGGTCAGCTCGACGGCCTGCGTCGCCGAGCCGCCCAGCGTCACGTGCTGACCGCGGGTGTCCCACGTCGCGATCTCTTCACCGCCCGAGCCGTCGCGCTGCCAGATCACGACGCCGTCGGTCTCGGCCGCATACGTCGCCTCGGTGCCGTCGGACATGCCCGCGGAGAAGTAGTGCGCGGTGCTGCCGTTCGGCGGCCGGTGCTGCGCGTCCGCGCTGACCGTCCAGTCGAACGCCACACCGTCGTAGGTCGTCGGCTCCTCGGGCGTGGTCGGCGAGGTCACGGTGAGCGTGGCCGGGTCGGAGTACGCGGTGCCCACATCGTTGGTCAGCACGGCACGGAACGCGACGCCGTCCCATTCCGCCGGCACGTCCGTCAGGTTCAGGTACCCGCCGTCGGAAGAGACGTTGTCCGATGCCGGGACGTCTGCCCATGAGCCGTCCAGGTCCCACTGCCACGTGACGGTCGGCTCGGGGTTGCCGGTGGGCATCACGAGCAGCTGGGTCGATCCGCCGGCGAGGACCGTCGTGTCCTGCGGCTGGGCCGCCACCTCGGGCGGGGTGAGCACGGTCAGGTCGGCCGTCGTGGTCGCGATCGACCCCGCGTCGTTGGTGAACACGGCGCGGAACTGCCGGCCGTTGTCGTCGGCGGTGACGTCGAGGGTCAGCGACGTGTCGGTCGCGCCGTCGATGTCGGCGAACGACGCCGAGCCCGCGGCCTTCGACTGCCACTGCACGGTCGGCGTCGGGTCGCCCTCGGCCGCCGCGGTGAAGGTGACCGTGCCGGTGCCGTCGGAGGAGTCGAGCACGACGCCCGCCGACGCGGGCTGCTCGGTGATGGTCGGCGATGCGCCGACCATCTCGACGCGCATCAGCGTGTGCGAGTAGGTGAACGTCGTGTAGCTCAGCGTGCTCGCGAGCACATAGGTGCCCCACGTCTCGCTCGCGCCGAGAACGAGGCTGATGTCGGGCACGTCGAGCGAGGCGAGGACGGTGCCGTCCCTCGACAGCTCGAACTGGTCTGCCAGCAGGTCACCCATCTGGAACGTGCCCGCGTCATCGTCGATGACGACGCCGCTGTTCGCCCCGGAGTCCTCCGGGTAGGCCGTGGCCTCGCCGACCACCGCCGCCTCGCCGGCCGCAAGGTCGAGCGGGTACGCGACAGTCGACGCCGTGCTACTGGGGTACGGGAACAGCCAGAGATGCTCCGTGCCCGCCCGCACATAGTAGGCGGACTCGGTGCCGGTGATCTCCTCGGTCTGCACGTCGCCGTCCTCGTCGACGATGAGGCGCAGCGCGCTCAACGCCTGCGACGCTCCCGATTCGCCGTAGCCGTAGACCGTCGGGCGCACCACGACGATCGATCCGTCCTCTGCTGCGAGGGCCTCGCCCCGGCCGAGCCAGCCGCTGTAGTCCCCCACGGTGTTCGCGCCGAACCAGGAGTCGTCGGTCGTGCCGGGCTGGCTGACCACGGTGCTCGAAGTCTCGGTCCATTCGCCGTCGACCCGCTGCCAGGTGACCACGCGGAACCGTTCCGACACGTCGGAGGACTGCAGCGACGACCCGGCCAGCAGCGCGACGAGACGGTCGTTGGCCGCGTCCCACACCATCCAGGCGAGGCCCACGCGGTATTCCCGGGAAGGGGTGCGCTGCCGCTGAGCGAGCTCCGCGGGGGTGGCGACCACCTCGGAGACCCACTCTCCCGCGTCGCGGTCCCACCGGCTCGCGACGATATTGCCGTCCACCCCGATCCCCGTCGTCGCGTTCTGGAGCGTGCCGAGCGACGCGGTGAAGACGGTGCCGGTCTCCGGGTCGAAGGTTCTCGTCCCCGCATCGGTGAGGATGCTCGCCGTGTTCGCGGGCGTGTAGGCGCCGGTCAGCGCCTCCAGCGTCTCGGCGTCGTAGGTGTAGATGGCGGAGGAGCTTTGGCTCGTGCCGTAGACGATGCCGTCGTCCTCGTCGACGTCCACCATCGTCACCGGCAGCGCGGTCGTCGCGCTCAGCGTGGTCTCGGCGGCGAGCTGGAGCTCCGGGGTGCCCGGCTCGGTCCAGGTCGGGTCGCCGAGGTCGGGCTTGCCGCCCTCCCCCTCGTAGGCGAACGACAGGTCGTCGAGCGGCTGCCCGGTCGCATAGAAGTTCGAGAAGACCTCCGCGAAATCCGCGGTCAGATAGCTGGATACCCCGCTCCAGCTCGTCACGCCGTCCGCGGTGGTCACCACGGCGTCGGTGATGTCGAGGGTCGCGACCGCGATCTCGCCCGCGTCGACCAGGGGCTCGGCGGGCTCGCTGAACGCGGCCGCCCGCGCCGACACGTCCGCGTACAGGGTCTGCTCGTCCTCGTCGATCTGCAGCCGTGGGTTGGACAGCACGATCTCCAACAGGTATTCGCCGGTGCTCGTGGCGTACTTCGTGAATCGCACCGACCCGGTGAGGCTCACGGCCGTTGTCGACGTGTCCTCGTCGTAGGCGGCGGTGTCGACCGGGAAGTGGAAGGTGCCGTCGTCGTTGCGGGTGACACCGTCGCTGAGCTCGATGCCGGCGTCGCCGATGTAGTTGCGGAACGACTGCTTGAAGCCCCAGTCGAGCCCCGCCGTGCCGGCGTCGTCGGCGCGAGCCGGTGCGGCGCCCGCGATGGACAGGGTGAGGAGCAGGGCGAGGACGGCGAGGACCGCCGTCCAGGCGCGGAGGGGCCGGGCGACCAGGGGCATGGGGAGACTCTCTCGGGTGAGGTGTGCGCAGGAACGGAAGAGCGGGCGGGGCGGGCTGCCGCCCCGCCCGCAGAGGTCAGAAGGTGAGCGGCTGGATGACGTAGGGGTAGGTGCCCGAGTGCTGCACGATCAGGATCGCGCAGCTGGTCGATCCCACGCTGGCGCAGGTGATCGTGCCGCTCGTGGTGTCGGTGTGCGGGTTCCACGAGGCGAACTCCTCCGACAGCGGGACGGTGACGGTGAACGTGCCCGCGGTGCTGGCGGTGACCTCGACCGTCGCGTCCTCGTCGCAGGCCGTCCCGAGCGTGCTCTGGTCGCACACGCCGACGAAGACCGTCGAACCAGCGGCGAATCCAGACCCCTCTACGACGGCTGAGTCACCATCGGCCACCGTGATCGTCGTGTTCGTGGTGTAGCCGAGGGTGGGCGAGACCGCGCTCACGGTGTACGTCGTCGCGGCCTGGGCGCTGAGCGGCATCGCCACCGCCAGGAAGGCCGCGGCGAGCACCGCCGCACCCCCGCGCCACATGTTCTTCTTGATCTTCATCACTTTCACCTCTCGGTAAAGTGGGGCGCAGCCGCGCGGCTGTACCCCCATCCAGCGGCGCCACAATCCGTGACGCCGCCTTGAGGTCGCGCGGCGGCCGGGACGAGACCTCCGTCAAGATCTCTCGTCCCGGTTTTTTGCGCCCACGTCACCTCAAGGACCGGGTCGGGTAGGCATCGCGGCGTCCGCCGAAGCTGGGAGAACCGCGTGCATGACCACGGTAGCCGCTGAAAAGATATTAGGCAAGGCTCACCTAATCTGTATCGAGTGCCACGCAATCGCCCGTGCGCGGCATCCCGGTGGTCGCGAGCACGACCAGCCGCGCAACCAACGCTTGCGTGATCGGTCGGTCGATCCGATTGTCTGAGCCCGCAGCCACGAGCAGGCTGGGGAGGTCTGCCCATCGTCTGCGCGCGGCGGCGCGCCCAGGAGGATTCACGTGAGCATCAGTGTCGAGGCCAACCTCGTCGGGGGCCGTTTCACCACCGAGGCGACGGGTGACCCGATCGAGGTCCGCAATCCCGCCGACGACACCGTCATCGGCCACGTCCCCGGCATGGGGCCGGCAGACGTCGACGCGGTCCTGAACGCGGCTCTCGAGGGTGCGAGAGCGTGGCGCCGCACCGGCCCGATCGAGCGGGGACGCGTGCTGCTGAACGCCGCCGCCCTCATCCGCGCGGACGCCGACGACCTCGCCGCGCTCATCGTCACCGAGATGGGCAAGACCACCACGGAGGCACGAGGCGAGGTCGGCAAGACGGCGGAGTTCTTCGAGTACTACGGCGGCATGGGCCGCAACTCGTTCGGCGACGTCGTCCCCGACGCCCGCCCGGGGACGTTCGCCCTGCAGCTGCACGAGCCGATCGGCGTCGTGCTGCTGGTCACCCCGTGGAACGACCCGCTTCTCACCCCCGCGCGCAAGATGGCGCCGGCGCTGATCGCCGGCAACGCCGTGGTCATCAAGCCGGCCACCGAGACTCCGATCATCACGCTGCGCCTGGCTGAGGTCCTCACCCGCGCGGGCCTGCCCGCCGGCGTGCTCGGCACCGTCACCGGCCGCGGCTCGCAGATCGGCGACCTGCTGACCACCGACCCGCGGTTCGCCGCCGTGTCGTTCACGGGCTCGACATCGGTGGGCCTCGGCATCCAGCGCAAGCTCGCCGGCTCCGGCGTGCGCGTGCAGACCGAGATGGGCGGCAAGAACGCCGCCGTCGTGCTCGCCGACGCCGACCTCGACCTCGCGGCATCCGTCGTCGTCGCGGGCGCGTTCGGCCAGGCCGGCCAGCGCTGCACCGCGACCAGCCGCCTCATCGTGCAGCGGGAGATCGCCGCCGAGCTGCGCGAGCGCATCGCCGCGGCGACCGGGAAGCTGCGGGTCGGCCCCGGCTCGGACCAGGTCGACCTCGGCCCCGTCGTCAGCCGCGCGCAGCAGACCGACATCCGGAGCCGGGTCGCCGCAGGCCTGGCCGAAGGCGCCACGATCATCGCCGGCGCGGCGCTGAGCGACGGTCTGGTCGAGCGGGGCGCGTTCGTGCAGCCGCTCTTCGTCTCGGTCGACACCGAGAACAGCCTGTGGCGCGAGGAGGTCTTCGGCCCGGTGCTGAGCATGATCGAGGTCGACGACCTGGACGAGGCCATCGAGAGGGTCAACGACTCGAACTACGGCCTGTCCGCGGCGATCTTCACCCGCGACCTCGGTGCGGCGCACCGGTTCGTCGCGGAGGTCGACACCGGGCAGGTGTCGGTGAACCAGCCCACCAGCGGCTGGGACATCCACCAGGGCTTCGGCGGGTTCAAGGAGTCGGGCTCCGCCTTCAAGGAGCAGGGCACGGCGGCGCTGGCCTTCTACACCCGGATCAAGACGGTCGCCGTCCGGACGCACTGAGCCCGCGCATGCGCATCGTCGCTCTCTACGGCACCGAGTCCGGTCGGGCGGAGGCCGTCGCGAAGGGCATCGCGGAGGCGTTCCCGGATCGGGCGATCGAGGTCGTCGACATGGCGGATGCCGATACCGGCATATTCGAGCCGGGGGCGCTCTACCTGATCTCGTGCGCCACGCACGGCGGGGGCGAGCTGCCCGGATTCGCGCAGTTCCTCCACGACGACCTGCGGGAGCTGCATCCCGATCTGACCGCGGTGACCTACGCGATGTTCGGGCTCGGCGACTCGTCGTACGCGGAGAAGTACAACCGCGGATCGACGCAGTTCGACGAGCTGCTGGCCTCGCTCGGCGCGACGCGCATCGGGCCGTTCGGGCAGCACGACGAGATCTCCGGGAAGGATCACGTCGCGCTCGGCGTCGAGTGGGCGCGTGAGGTGCTCGCCGCAGCCGGCACATGAGTCCGTTCCCGTGCGAGACTTCACATATGTCACGCTCCAGGGTCGTCTGCGTGACATATGTGAAGTCTCGCGAGGCCGGGTCGTGAGCGGGTCGGGGCTGGATGCGCAGACCCGCCGGATGCTGTGGCGCTTCGCCCCGATGATCTACGGGCCGACGCTGCTGTTCGGCCTCGGTGAGGGCGCGCTGCTGCCGGTGCTGCCCTCGATCGCGAGCGGCATGGGCGCCGACGTGTCGGAGGCCGCGTTCGTGGCATCCGTGATCGTGGTCGCGCGCATGATCGGCAACCTTCCCGCCGGCTGGCTCGTCGACCGGATCGGCGAGCGCTACACGATGGCGATCGCCGGCGCGGTCGCACTGCTGGGCACGGTCGGGGTCATCCTCGCGCCCAGCGTCGCCGTCATGTCCGTCGCGGTGTTCGGCGTGGGCCTGTCCGCCGCCGCCTTCGGCCTGGCGCGGCACGCGTTCATGACGACCCGCGTCCCGCTGGGCTACCGCGCCCGCGCGCTGTCGATGCTGGGCGGATCGTTCCGGCTCGGCCTGTTCGTCGGACCCTTCGCCGGCGCACTGCTGCTGGTGTGGACCGCGACCGACATGTCGGCGGCGTGGTTCTTCGCCGCGACACTGATCCTGCTGATCCTGCTCGTGCTGCTCGGTCGCGACCCGGAGGAGGAGCTCGCGGCGGAGGGACTCACGCCGTCGGCGGAGCTGCGCGTCGCCGACGACCTCGCCGACGACACCGGCGAGTCGACGACCGGTTCGATCCCGACCGCGGAGCGTCAGGGGGTGTTCCGCACCATGTGGCGCAACCGGGCGGTGCTCGCACGATTGGGCCTGTCGGCGGCGACGCTGTCCGGCATCCGTCAGGCCCGGGTGTATCTGCTGCCGCTGTGGGGCGTCTCCCTGACGATGGACGCCTCCACGATCTCGCTGGTGGTGGGGCTCACGGGAGCACTGGAGTTCCTGCTGTTCTACTCGAGCGGTCAGATCATGGACCGGTGGGGACGCCTGTGGGCGTGCCTGCCGTCGATGGTGATCATGAGCGGCGCGTTCCTGGGGCTCGCGTTCACCCACGACCTCGACTCCGCGGTGGCCTGGTTCGTCGTGGTGGCGATCTTGGTGGGCATCGGCAACGGGCTGTCCAGCGGCATCCTGATGACGATCGGCGCGGATGTCGCGCCGGTGAGCGAGCCGGCCCCGTTCCTGGGGTCGTGGCGGACGCTGACGGATGCCGGTGGTGCCGCGATCCCGGTGATCATCGCGGCGGTCAGCGCGGTGGCGACGCTGCCGATCGCGACGGCCGTGGTGGGCGTCATCGGCCTCGCCGGCGCCGTGGGCTTCTGGCGGTACGTGCCGCGCTACGTCCCGCTGCCCGGCCGCTGACCGGCCGCCGCCTTCGCGTCCCGCGGTGGCCGCACGACTCACGGAGCGCGAGCGAGCGCGCAGCAGCGGCGGGCGAGCGAGCGGGCGGGCTACCGAAGCAGCGCGTGCAGCCCCCGTACCAGCCCGTCGAGCTCCGCGGCGTCCAGACCGGCGGTCAGGCGCTCCTGCAGGGTCTCGACGGCGGGCCGCAGCCGCAGCCGCTCGGCACGCCCGAACCCGGTCAGCGACACGGCGTTGCGTCGCGCGTCCGTCGACGACCGTCGACGTTCGACCAGCCCGCGGCGCTCCATGCGCGCGACCAGGTCCGCGATCGTGGACCGATCGAGGTCGACCGCGTCGCCGAGCTCGCGCTGACTCGCATCCGACCGGTCGAGCACGGCGAGCGCCGCGTACTGCACGCTCGTGATCTCGGTCGAGACGGTCTCGGCCCACAGCGCGACGTGACGCTGCTGAGCGCGGCGGATGAGATAGCCGACATGGCGTTCGGGTTCGCGGTCTTCGGAGGTCACAGGATGCGGCATCCGCCCATCATGCCAAGGCGGCCGCCTGCTCTCGCAGGAACCCCGCGAAGAAATCGCCGATCTCGGCGCGGGCGGCCAGCGGCAGCACCTGCGCGACGTACTGGTCCGGGCGCACGATCACGATCGCACCCGCCGGATCGATGCCGCGCTCGGCGAAGATGTCGGCGGCCGGGTCCCGAGCCCACGCCTTCTCCCAGTCCTGCAGTCCGAGCGCGCCGGTACGCGGCAGGAGCACCGCGGGCAGGTCGGGCACGTCGATGTCGTGGTGCCCGGCGCGGAACACCCCGTGCACGTCGATCACACCATCGACGTCGTCGCCGGGGCGCGCGAAGCGCCGCAGCGGCGACTCGACCGCCTCGCCGAGCCAGCGCGCGAGGGCGTGCAGCCCCCTGCCGTCGGCGTCGCCGAAGGCGTAGAGGCGCCACCGGCCATCGGCGCGATGCGCATGACCGAGCTGCATCCGCTTCGCGTCGGCGACCCGCACCACCGGTGCCGAGTGGAACCGGGTGCCGATCTCGAACCCTCGCGCGAGATGCTGGTGCTCGCCGGCACCGGTGAGCGCCGACGGCGCGTACCGGGTGGCGAGGCCCGCCGTATAGCGGCCCTGTCGCGAGAACTCGGCCTGCATGGCCTCCGGGGTCACGCCGCCGCGTTCCGGGTGGTCCGGGTCGACCGTCGGCTGCGCGACGAACGCCGACCAGAACCGGTCGAAGGCGATGAGGTCCTTCGCCACGCCGTGACGCTCGGCCGAGTAGGACCGCAGCAGTTCCGCGTCGGCACGGCCCTCGAGCACCGCGGCGAGCTTCCAGCCGAGGTTGAACGCGTCCTGCATGGACACGTTCATGCCCTGCCCGGCCTTCGCCGAGTGCGTGTGGCAGGCGTCGCCGGCGATGAAGACGTGCGGCAGCCGCCCGCTCTCGTCCCCCTCCGGCACATCGTCGAACCTGTCGGTCAGGCGCTGCCCGACCTCGTAGACGGAGGACCAGGCGACCGAGCGCACATCGATGGAATACGGGTGCAGGATGCCATTGGCCACGGCCGTGAGCCGCTCAACCGTCGTGTGCCGGATCTGGGAGTCGCCCGCCGGCACCTCGCCGAGGTCGACGTAGCAGCGCACCATGTTGCCGCCCTCGCGGGGGATCATGATCATGCTGCCCCTGCCTGCCGACTGGATGACGTTCTTCGTGCGCCAGTCGGGGAAGTCGGTGACGGCGAGCACGTCCATGACGCCCCACGCGTGGTTCGCGGCATCGCCCTCGAGCTGGCGGCCGATCGCCCGGCGCACGGCGGAGCGCGCACCGTCGCACCCGACGACGTAGCGGGCCCTCACGACGAGCTCCTCTCCGGTGGCGACGCGCCGCAGCGTCACCTCGACCGGATACTCGCCGTCGCCGACGGTCAGCGTGACGAACTCGACACCGTAGTCGGCTTCGAGCTTGGCGGATGAGTTCGCGGCATGGTCGAGGAGGTACTGCTGCAGCCGGGCCTGGTTGACGATGACGTGGGGGAACTCGCTGAGCCCCGCCGGGGTGTCCGCGACCCAGCCAGCACGCACGATCCGCGAACGGTCCCGCTCGGACGGCCCCCAGAACCGCACCTCGTTCACCCAGTACGCCTCGCGCAGCAGTGCGTCGGCCAGGCCGAACGCCTCGAACATCTCGACCGTGCGGCAGGCGACCCCGTCGGCGTGTCCGAGCTCCAACGGGATCTCGCGGCGCTCGACGATGCACGTCTCGATGCCGGGGAAGGCCGCGAGCTGCGCGGCGAGCACGGTCCCGGCGGGGCCGGTGCCGACGATGAGCACGTCGAGCTCGTCCGGGATGCCGCCGGTCCGAGCCGCGGCCTGACGCGCCGCCGGATGGATGTCCGGGTCCCCCGGACGGTAGCCGTCTCGATAGAACTGCACCTCGTTCTCCTTCGAACCCGCGCTCGCGGGCGCCGTCCCAGCATACTCCGTACCCCAACGATTTGACCAGAGGGCAGCTCGGCGACAGAATTGGCGACAATAGCTTCGATCGGCCGGCGGCCGGGAACGGGGTCGACGTGATCATCGACATCCACGGTCATTACACGACCGCGCCGGCACCGCTGCAGGCGTGGCGGGACGCACAGATCGCGGCGTTCGACGCCGGGGCCGGGGCGCCGGCATCCGGCCCCGTGATCACGGACGACGAGATCCGGGCGAGCATCGAGCCGAACCAGCTCCGTCTGATGGACGAGCGCGGCATCGACCTCACCGTGTTCTCGCCGCGGGCGTCGTTCATGGCGCACCACATCGGCGACTTCGCGGTGTCGGAGCGCTGGGCGCGTATCTGCAACGACCTGTGCGCGCGGGTCGCACGTCTCTACCCCGGTCGCTTCGCCCCCGCCGCGATGCTGCCGCAGTCGCCGGGGGTCGACCCGGCGACGTGCGTGCCCGAGATCCGGCGCGCCGTGGCGGAGCTGGGCGCCGTCGCCATCAACCTCAATCCCGATCCCTCCGGCGGGCACTGGACCTCGCCGCCGCTGACCGACGAGTCGTGGTTCCCGGTCTACGAGGCGATGATCGAGTACGACATCCCCGCCATGGTCCACGTGTCCACGAGCGTGAACAAGGCGTTCCACACCACCGGCGCGCACTACCTCAACGCCGACACCACCGCGGTGATGCAGCTGATCGAGGGCGACCTGTTCACGCGCTTCCCCCGGCTCCGGCTGGTGATCCCGCACGGCGGGGGCGCCGCACCGTACCACTGGGGTCGGTTCCGGGGCCTGGCGATGGCCCTCGGCAAGCCGGAGCTCGGCGAGCACATCCTCGGCAACGTGTTCTTCGACACGTGCGTGTACCACCAGCCGGGCATCGATCTGCTCACCGAGGTCATCCCGACCGAGAACATCCTGTTCGCCTCCGAGATGATCGGCGCGGTCCGCGACATCGACCCGCGCACCGGGCACCACTTCGACGACACCCGGCGCTACGTCGAGGCCGCCGGGCTCTCGGCGGCGGACCTGGAACGGATCGAGGAGACCAACGCCCGCCGCGTGTATCCCGGGCTGGCCGCCTGGATGTGATCGCCTCAGCCGCGGGCGGACTCGCGCAGCGCCCCGATGACGCTGCCGACATGGGCGCTCATCGCCACGGCAGCGGCATCCGCGTCGCCCGCGCACACCGCGTCGATGATCGCGAGATGCTCCGGCAGCGACACCGCGGGACGCCCGGCGACGAGCGAGAGCCGGAACTGATGACGCACGACCTGGCCGCGCAGGTTCTCGAGCATCGCGGTCGCGGTCGTGTGCGCGGCCAGCTCGCGCAGGGCGGCGTGCAGCGCGGCGTTCAGCTCGGAGTAGCGCAGCAGCTCGCCCGTCTCGACCGCCGCGCGCATGCCGTCGCCGATCTCGCGCAGCCGTGCGGCGGCGGCCGTCGTGACGTTCTCTGCCGCCCGCGCGGCCACGAGCGACTCCACCGCCCGGCGCACCTCGGTGATCTCGACCGCCTCGGCGAGCGAGATCTCCCGCACGCGGGCGCCGCGGTTCGGCTGCAGCTCGACCAATCCCTCGGCGGCCAGCGCGATCAGCGCATTGCGCAGCGCGAAGCGGCTCGCCCCGAACTCGACCGCCAGATCGGCCTCGATCAAGCGCTGCCGGGGAACGTAGCGGCCACCGACGATCGCATCGCGCAGCGCCAACCGCACATCGATCGGCTCGGACGTGGATGCCGCATCCGTCATCTCCGACATCGTTCCCTCTTCTCCGACCGCGGTCCGATTCTGCCGCACCGCAGGCGAGGTCCGCTCGCGGCTCGGTCGATCGCAGATTGTCGACAATAATGGCGGTTATAGTAGCGCTGACGGTGATCGATGACGACCGTCTCCCCGGCCCGGAAGGAACAGCGGTATGACCGGCATCGTGGTGACAGAGATCGCTCGGGCGGATGCGGAGGTCGTCGCCTCCCTCGGGCGCCTGGGGTCGGCGACGGTGCACGAGGCGCAGGGCCGTACCGGCTACGTCGGCCCGGGCGTGCGGCCGATCCAGCAGGGAGCCGCGGTCGCGGGCAGCGCCGTGACGGTGCTCACCGCCCCCGGCGACAACCTCATGGTGCACGTGGCGATCGAGCAGTCGCAGGCCGGCGACGTGATCGTCGTGGTGCCGCGGGGCGACTCGCCCTACGGGCACATCGGCGAGCTCATGGCCACCCAGATGCAGGTGCGCGGCGTCCGCGGCTATGTCACCTCGGCCGGCGTGCGCGACACGGCCGAGCTGCGGTCGATGGGCTTCCCGGCCTGGGCGACACACATCGCCGCGGAGGGATGCGTGAAGGACACCCCCGGATCGGTGAACGTGCCGGTCGTGCTCGGCGGCGCCGTCGTGAACGCCGGCGACATCGTGGTCGCCGACGACGACGGCGTCACGATCGTTCCCCGGGCGGACGCCGCCCGGGTGCTCGCCGCCGCGGAGGCCCGGGCCGCGAAGGAGGCGGCGAACCGGAAGCGCTACGAGGCGGGCGAGATCTCCATGGACATCAACGGGCTGCGCCCGGTGCTGGCCGATCTCGGCGTGCGCACGGTGACCCAGGCGGAATACGACCATGGTCGTCGCTGACCCGGTGCACGACGGCATCCCCTGCCTGCTCATGCGCGGGGGGACCTCGAAGGGCGCGTACTTCCTCGCCGACGACGTCCCCGCCGATCGCGAGGAGCGCGACGCGCTCATGCTGCGGATCATGGGCAGCCCGGACCCGACCGAGATCGACGGGCTGGGCGGGGCGCATCCGCTCACCAGCAAGGTCGCGATCGTCTCGCCCTCGACCGCCGCCGACATCGACATCGACTACCTCTTCCTGCAGGTCGTCGTCGACGAGCCCGTCGTCAGCGACACGCAGACGTGCGGCAACCTGCTGGCCGGGGTCGGGCCGTTCGCCGTCGAGCGCGGGCTGATCCCCGCCGGCGCCGAGTCGACGACCGTGCGCATCCGGCTCCTGAACACCGGGGACGTGGCGACCGCCGTCTTCGCGACCCCCGGCGGCCGCGTCGACTACGACGGCACGGCGACCATCGACGGCGTGCCCGGCACCGCCTGCCCCGTCGACCTGGAGCTCACGGCCGCGCCCGGCAAGGCGCTGCTGCCCACCGGCGACGTCGTCGACGAGATCGCCGGCCATCGTGCGACGCTCATCGACAACGGGATGCCGGTCGTGCTGCTGGACGCCGGCGAGTTCGGCGTCGCCGGGACCGAGTCCCCGGCCGAGCTGGAGGCGCGCCCCGAGCTGGCGGCCGCGATCGAGCAGGTGCGGCTGGGCGCGGGCGAGCTCATGGGTCTCGGAGACGTGACGAGCCAGACGGTCCCGAAGATGTTCCTGCTGTCCGCGCCGAGCGGCGGCGGAGCGATCTCGACGCGGGCGTTCATCCCCCACCGGGTGCACACGTCGGTCGGAGTGCTGATGGCCGCGTCCGTCGCCGCCGGCATCCGCATCCCCGGCGCCGTCGGCACCGAGCTGGCCGTGCTGCCGCCGGAGGGGGAGCCGACCGGCATCGAGCACCCGAGCGGAGTCTTCCCCGCCGAGGTGAGGGTGGAGCAGGATGCCGAGGGGGTCTGGCACGCCGCCTCCCTGTCGCTGCGCACCGCCCGCAAGATCTTCGACGGCCGGGTCTTCCCCCGGCCCCGACTGTAGGCACGTCAGAGAGGACACGACATGGCCGTACCCGAGAACTTCGACATCGCCCACCTGGGCGCCATCGAGCTGTTCACCCCGAGGTTCGATGAGAGCCTCCACTTCTTCCGCGACCTGCTTGCGATGCGCGAGGTCGCCCGGATCGGCGACTCCGCCTACCTGCGGTGCTGGGACGAGTACCAGCTCTACTCGATCAAGCTCACGGCATCCGACACGAACGGCGTCGGCCGCACCCTCTACCGCGCCTCGAGCCCCGAGGCGCTGGACCGCCGCGTCGCCGCGATCGACGCCGCCGGCCTCGGGCATGGCTGGCGCGACCCGGAGGTGGGCGTCGGCCGGTCGTACGAGTTCGAGGACCCGGACGGCCACCTCATGGCGATCTACTACGACACCGAGCACTATGTGCCGGACGACGAGGACCGCCCCGCCCTGAAGAACCAGGCGGCGCGCTTCCCGGGGCGCGGCATCAACGTGCGCCGGCTCGACCACATCAACTACCTCGCGGCGGACGTGAACGCGGCCGGCGAGTTCTGGCGCGATGTCATGATGAGCCGCGAGTCCGAACGGGTGAAGCTGGACGCCGGCGGCTACGGCGCCTGGTGGTTCCGGTTCCACCAGAAGTCGTACGACGTGGTGTACTCGGACGACTGGACGCGCGAGCGCGGCCGCTTCCACCACCTCGCCTTCGCCCCGGACAACCGCGAGGACATCCTCAAGGCCGCCGACATCTGCCTCGAGAACGGCGTCTACATCGAGTACGGCCCGTACAAGCACGCGATCAACCAGACGTTCTTCCTGTACGTGTGGGAGCCCGGCGGCAACCGCATCGAGTTCGCGAGCGCGCAGGCGCGCCTGATCCTGGACCCCGACTGGCCGGTCGTCGAATGGAGCCAGGCCGAGCGAGCCAAGGGACAGGCGTGGGGCATGAAGACCGTGGCGACCTTCCACACGCACGGCACCCCGTATGTGGCGAACCAGGAGGCGATCGACGCCGCAGCGCTCGCGGGCGTGCCCTACGAGCCGACCGACTACGACGAGGAGTCCGAGTAGCGTCCTTCCTTCCCGTTCCCGCGAGCGAATGCCGGGGGTGCCGACGGTGCGGGGGCGGGTCAGCCCCAGACGGAGGCGGCGGTGTCGACGACCAGCCGGATCTTCGCCCACTGCTCGGCCTCGGTGAGCGCGTTGCCCTCCTCGGTCGACGCGAAGCCGCACTGCGGGCTCAGCGCGAGCTGGTCCAGCGGCGCGAACGCGGCCGCCTCGTCGATGCGGCGACGCACGGCGTCCGCGTCCTCGAGCTCGCCCGTCTTGGTCGTCACCAGCCCCAGCACGGCGATCTGGTCGCCCGTCGGCAGGAAGCGCAGCGGCTCGAACCCGCCCGCGCGCTCGGAGTCGTACTCGAGGAAGAAGCCGTCGTAAGGGGTGTTCCCGAGCAGCTGCTCGGCGACCGGCTCGTAGCCGCCGGACGAGATCCACGTGGAGCGGAAGTTGCCGCGGCAGACGTGGGTCGTGACGACGAGGTCGTCGGGCTTGCCGTCGAGGATGCGGCCCAGCAGGGCCGCGTAGCGCTCGGCGATGCCGTCGGTGTCGAGGCCGCGCTCACGCGCCTTGGCCAGCTCGACGTCGGAGCACAGATACGCCCACGCGGTGTCGTCGAACTGCAGGTATCGGGCGCCGGCGGCGTAGAACGCCCCGAGCGCATCGCGGTAGGCCCGCACGAGGTCGTCGGCGATCGCGGCGTGCCCGTCGTAGTACGCCGGGTCGATGCTGTCCGGCTCGAGCCGGAAGTCGAGCACGGTCGGGGCGGGGATCGTGAACTTCGGGGTCGCGCCGGTGACCGCCGCGGCGTCCTGCAGCGCCCGGAAGTGCGCGAGGAATGGGTGCGTGTCGCTGAACCCGATGGGGCCGGTGATGCGGATGCCGCGCGGTTTCGTCTGCACCCCCTGGAACTGGATGCCGTGATCGAGCTCGACGATGTCGACGCCGTCGAGGAAGCCGAAGAAGTCGAAATGCCACCACGAGCGGCGGAACTCGCCGTCGGCGGCGACCTTCAGTCCGGCGGCGGCCTCGGCGGCGATGAGATCGGCGATGGCCGCGTCCTCGGCGGCGCGGAGCCCCTCGTCGTCGAGGATGCCGGCGGCGTGCGCGGCACGCGCCTCGGCGAGCGCCGCGGGACGGAGGAAGCTGCCGACGATGTCGGCGCGGAACGGGGGTCGATCGGTCACGCGCCGATCGTACGCCGGCGGAGGCCGGCGGAGGCGCGGAGCGCAACACGCCGTCGCATCGGGGGGCGTGAATCGACGACGTCCCGTCGCAGATCCCGTGATCGGGCCCGGCAGCGGATACTCTCGGCCTGCGCGCACCGGGGAGAGCGTGCCGCGCGGAGAAAGGCGGGCTATGCCGGGGCTGTCTCGTCGCCAGTTCCTCGCCGTGGTCAGCGCACTCGCCGCGTCGACGGCGATCCCGGCGACGGTGCTGGGCGACGCCCTCGCCGCGCGTGCCGTGCCGGCGGACGTGCCGAGCACGCTGGGACGGACGATCCTGGCGGGTAGCGTGCTGTCGGGGCAGTACCGCACCCTGACCCCCGGCCCCGGCGAGCCCTACCTCGCGCGCACCGACATCCTCGGACGCGCTCCGGCCGCCGACCGGGCGACCGCCCGGCGTTCGCTGCTGTACCTCGGGCACCTCTCCGACATGCACGTGATCGACGCGCAGTCGCCGGGGCGCATCGAGCCGATGATCGTGCTGGATCATTCATCGTGGGGCGGGGCGTTCCGACCGCAGGACCCGCTCAGCCCGCATGTGACCGCCGCCATGGTCACCTCGCTCTCCGACCTGCGCTACAGCCCGCTGACCGGCGCGCCCATGGCCGCGGCGGTGGTCACCGGCGACAGCGCCGACATGCACTCGCTGCGCGAGCTGCGCTGGTACATCGATCTGCTCGACGGCCTCACGGTCGATCCGCGCACGAGCGACGCCTTCGAGGGGGTGCAGGCCTGGGCCGATGCGGTGTGGGCGTACCGTCCCGGCGCGCCGGCGGGCGGCTCGTTCGGCGACTACGGCTTCCCCACCCTGCCGGACCTGCTCGACCAGGCGATCGCGCAGCCGGTGCCGTCGGTGGGCCTGCCCGCCCCCTGGTACACGATCTACGGCAACCACGACATGCTCCTGCTGGGCACGTTCGACATCGACTCGCAGCTGGCGTCCCTCGCGACGGGCGGCCGCAAGGCCTACACGCTGGAGGCGACCGCCGGCATGGCCGTCGGCGGCTACGCCGCCGCCACGAGCGCGCTGCAGCGCACGCTCGACGCCTTCGCGATCCAGGCGGGGCTCCGACCGGGCTTCCGCAGTGTGACGCCGGCCGCCGAACGCCGTCTGTTCGAGAACGCCGAGTTCATGGCGCAGCACTTCGACACCCGGGACACGCCCGGTCCGATCGGTCATGGATTCACCCAGCACAACCTCGACTCGGGCGAGACCTGGTGGAAGGCCGACCTGTCGCCGAACGTCCGCGCATTCGGCCTCGACACCTGCAACCAGGTCGCGGGACCCGACGGCGCGGTGCCCGACACGCAGTTCCGCTGGCTGCGCGCCGAGCTGGAGACCGCCCAGCGCGAGCGCCGGATCGCCCTCGTGCTCAGCCACCACAACAGCATGACGCTCGAGAACCGGGCCCAGCGGCCGTGGCAGGACGAGGTGCTGCACGGTGCCGACGAGTTCGTCGCGATGCTGCTCGAGTTCCCGGTGGTGGTCGCGTGGCTCAACGGGCACACCCACATCAACCAGGTGCTCGCGCACCGGGGCGCGAGCGGCGGGTTCTGGGAGATCACGACGGCGTCCTGCATCGACTTCCCGCAGCAGCAGCGGGTCGTCGAGCTCGTCGACAACCGGGACGGGACGCTGTCGATCTTCACGACCGCGGTGGACCACGCCGCCGACGCATCGCCCGGCACGGGCGGCGACTATCTCGCGCTCGCCGCGCGCAGCCGTGAGCTCGCCGCCAACGACTGGGTCGAGACGCCGCTGATGCGGCGCGGCTCGCTGCTGGACCGCAACACCGAGCTGCTGCTGCCCGCACCGTTCGACCTGGGGACGATCACGGATGCCGCGCTCGAGGCGCAGCGTCTGGTCGCCGGCGCGCGGATCCTGCAGCACGAGGCGACGCTGTGAGCCGGGCGCGCCGGGCGGCGCTCTGCGCCGTCGCGCTCCCGCTGCTGCTCGCCGGGTGCTCGCAGGTCGCCGCGCTCGCCCCGGTGGGAGGGGATGCCGAGGCCGCGGCGCGGATCGCCACGATCGACGTCCTGCTGGCGCAGGGGGTGGAGCTGGGCGAGGCTCCACAATGCGCGTCGACGGACGAGACCATCCGCTGCACCGGCACGACGGCGGACGGGGAGCAGATCGAGGCGCAGGCCACGACCGCGGCGGACTCTCCGCTGGAGGTGTCGATCGCTGGGACCACCGTGTTCACCGGGACCGTCGCCGACGTCATCGGAGAGGCGTCGCGACCGACACCGGGATCGACGCCGTGAGAGGGCGGGCCGTCGCACTGCTCGCGGTGCTCGTCGTCGTGCAGGCGCTGGCGCAGGCGGGGCTGGTCTGGGTCGCCCCGCGTGACCCGTTCGACGCGGCCTCGCTGCTGCTCGCGGCCGTCTCGGCGCTCGTGGTCCTGGCCTCCGCGGCAGCCGCATGGGCGCTGGCCGCTGCGGCCACCGGAGCACCCGGCCGCGTCGCGGCGCGAGCCGCGTGGACCGTCGCGGTCCTCGCCGTGGTGACCGCTGCCGCGACCGTCCTCCCGCCGATCGCGGTCGTGCTCGCCGCGGCCGGCTGCCCGGCGCTCGCCGCCGGCGGGATGCGGGACGGACTGCGCCTGCTGCGCCGGCATCCGGGCAGGTCGGCGCTGCTCGGGCTCGCCAACGTCCTGGTCGTCGTGCTCGCATGGGTCGGGTCCGCCCTGGCGGGCCTCCTGCTCGGAGGCGCACCCGGGTCGTTCGTGAGCTGGCTCACCTACGGCCTGGCGCTGGCCGTTTTCGCGACGGCGTGGTGCCGCCTCGCGGCTCGTCCGCGGCCCATCGCGCACGCGCGTACGTGAGGGATCCCGATTCGGACCAGGCGAGGAGATGTATGTTCGGTGTCTAGCCCTCGCCGAACTGCTGCGCACCGCACCGACCGACTGGGAGGATGCGGCACGCATCTACCGCACGGGCCGGCGCCAGGGCGTGACGATCCGCACGCTGGTCGACTGCCTGATCGCTGCGATCGCCGTCCGGGGCGGCGCCTCGGTGCTCCACCACGACGCCGACTTCGACGCGATCGCGACGGTCGTGCCGCTGTCCGTGTCACGTCGGTGAGCCGGCACGCGAACACGCTCGCCGCGACGTCCGTGTTCGGTGGTTGGTTGCCCGAGGTCGGGCGGCTCGCGAAGATGGGGCCATGGACACTACTGATGTTCGAATCACACAAAGAAGCTGGGTCGTCGGCGGCGTATTGCTGCTTGCCGCCGTTCTCCTCGCCTACACGACCGAGTCGTTCCAACCTGTCGCCGCCTGGGTAGGACTGCTCTCACCACTCGCGTTCGGGGCGGCGTGCATCGTCTTCGCATGGGGATTCTCCGACACGGAAAGCATCACCGCCCGACGGCCCGTCGGCACGGGCGCTCTCATTCTTCTCGGCGTCTGGACGCCGGTCGCGGCCGTCGTCATGATCGTTCTGGGCGGATCGCTAGAGGCACTGCAGGCATTCTCGATCACTGATGGCGTCGTGTCCTTCGCCCTCGCACTGGTCGCCGTCGTCATGATCGGGCGAGCACGCATCGTGCCTCGACCGTGGAACTGGACGCCGGCGTGGTGCCTAGCCGCAATCACAACAGTGCGCGTCATCGACAGCGTATTCGCGGCCATCCCGAACCCGGATCCGACCGCGGCGGCGCCGCTGCTTGCGTTCCTGTCGGCGCTCACGAGCGTGGGCTCATTACTCGGCTTAGGCGTTCTCGCCATCATTCACGGTTTGGCTCCATCCAGTAGCTCATTAAAGTAAGTAACCTAGTTGAATTCTTTGAGAACCCCGCGTATGTTCTCGTACCGAGATGACGCGTCAGTGAGGACGACGATCCACGAAGAAGGCCGTTCATGCTGCCGCACCGAACATACGGAACGGTTTACGGCAATGAATAAAACAGGAAAGAAGTTCGCGCTCCTCGCCGTCGGCGTGTTGACGCTGTCGCTGGCGGGAACTGAGATGGCATACGCGGACAGTCCGGATCAGACATCCGCCTCGAGCGCTACGACGGTGCCGGACGCTGCCGCAGCAGACGCGGCTGGGTACATCATCGTCGGGCCGTCGGATGCGGTCGAAACCGACCACGGCACGTTCTATCCGACGGGCAACATCTCGCCTGACACCCTCGTCGTTATCGCCGAAGCGGATGGCAGTCTGCCAGGAGGGATCACCGAGAGCGAACTCCAGACGTATGTCGCGGAGCGCCGGGCGGGCGTCGAGGAGAGTTCCACGACCGAAATCGCCCCGAGTGATACTGTCACGCCGTTCTTGACGTCCTCGTATTCCGCAACTTCGACGGGGTGGTCCGGCGCCTACACCGGAGGCTCGTTGATCGGATGGGATTCGAGTGCCACGGCGTACTACTCCTTCACAGTTGGCGTAGGAACGTCACAGGTGAACGCGGGGCAAGGGTTGGGCTACTACGTGGGATATAACGGCAGCTCATTCGGCACTTGGTCGGCGTGGTACGGGCTCACCTCGGCGGCTCAGAACTATACCGGCGGCGGTTCAGTCCCTTGGGGCAACGTCGCAGCGACCACCAAGTTCAGGGCGAAGTGCGCTGCCTCGACGTTGTGCTACGGCGACTTCACGGCACCTTAAGCGATCAGGCTCCGGTGCGACGAGTGGGGACGTGAACAATCCAATTGAGTCGCGAGAAAACGATTCAATTATGACGTGCTCGCGTCCCCGTCGGCGCGCCCGCTCTCAGAACACGAACTCCATGAGCTCCGTGCCGAGGGTGCGGAAGGCGTCGTGCGCGCGCAGCCGATGCGCGATCGACAGGTCGTCGAAGCAGACGAACAGGGCGTAGGCGATGCCGGCGCGGGGCCCCGCGAGCACGCCGGCCTCGGCGCGGATGCCGCTGGCCCGGCCGGTCTTGTTCACGAACAGCAGTCCGTGCTCGTCGTCGTCATGCCCGAACGGGTCGAGCCCGGTGGCGGAGGCGACCAGCGACAGGTCGTGGCCGAAGCTCAGCCACTCGGAGACCTGCGCGCTGACGGCAGGACTGACCGCCTCCGCGTTCACCAGCGCGGCGAACAGCTGCGCGTACTCGCGGGCCGAGCCCACCGCGACGTGCGGCGCGTCGTCCGGGCCACGCTGGTCGCGGAAGCTGTCCATCACCGCCGACCGGGTGAGCCCGAGCGCGTCGATCCGGGCCCGCACCGCGGGCAGCCCCACCCGCGACAGCAGGGCGTTGGCGGCCAGCGCGTCGCCGGCGGACGCCGCGAGCACGGCCAGATCGGACAGCGGCAGCGCGGGAGCCAGCAGGTGCCGCCACACCCCGGACACGGTCACCGGCTCGAGCGACGACCGCTCCACGATCTCCAGCGGGCTCAGCGCGCCGGACTCGAAACGGGCGGCGAGCTCGATCAGCAGCGGCACGACGCCCAGCCCCGCGATCGGGACGCTCGTGAAGTCGTCGCCGGCGACGACCACCGAGCCGCCGTCGAGGTCCGCCACGTGCACGGACACCTGCGCGCCCGAGGAGGCCAGCGCCTCGAGCGTCTTCAGCGTCGACGTGAAGGTGCGCCGGCCCGCGGCGGCCCGGCGGACGGGTCTCGTGCCGCCGCGCCGGCCCCGGCGCGCAGCATCCGTCCCCCGGGTCGGCTCCGACGGCGTTGCCATCATGCGTCCCTTCGATGTCGTGCGGATGAGCCCTGCGACCCTACGCCGCCTGATCGGCCGCGGGGTTACCAGATGGTGACGCGCTCGTCGGGGGCGAGCCACAGGCCGTCGGCCTCGGTCACGCCGAACGCGTCGTAGAACGCGTCGATGTTGCGCACGATCTGGTTGCAGCGGAACTCGTTCGGCGAGTGCGGGTCGATCGTCAGCAGCCGCAGCGTCTCGGCGTCCCGTCCCTTCTGCTGCCAGATCTGCGCCCAGCTCAGCAGCAGGCGCTGGATGCCGGTGAGCTCGTCGATCTCCGGCGCCGGCTCGTCCTCGAGGGACAGCGCGTACGCTTTCAGCGCGATGCCGAGGCCCCCGAGGTCGCCGATGTTCTCGCCGATCGTAAGCGCTCCGTTGACGTGGTGCTCGGCGCTCAGCCCCTCGGGGACGAGCGCGTCGTACTGGGCGATCAGGCTCTTCGTGCGCTCCTCGAACGCGGCCCGGTCGTCGTCGGTCCACCAGTCGCGCAACGACCCGTCGCCGTCGAAGCGGCTCCCCTGGTCGTCGAACCCGTGTCCGATCTCGTGCCCGATGACCGCGCCGATGCCGCCGTAGTTCGCGGCGGCATCCCGCTCGGCGTCGAAGAAGGGGTACTGCAGGATCGCCGCGGGGAAGACGATCTCGTTCATCAGCGGGTTGTAGTACGCGTTGACCGTCTGCGGGGTCATGTGCCACTCGTCGCGGTCGATGGGCTGACCGACCTTGCCGAGCTGGCGGTCGTGCTCGTGCACGTGCGCGCGACGGACGTTGCCGACCAGGTCGGCGGCGTCGACCTCGATCGCGCCGTAGTCCCGCCATTTCACGGGATAGCCGATCTTGGGGGTGAACGCGTCGAGCTTGGCGAGGGCTCGCTCGCGGGTCTCGGGGCTCATCCACGCGAGCTCGCCGATCGACCGGCGGTACGCCTCGATGAGGTTCGCGACCAGCGCGTCCATGGCCTCCTTGGCCGCCGGCGGGAAATGGCGCTCGACGTACACCTTGCCCACCGCCTCGCCGAGGGCGGCCTGCACGAGGCTGACGCCGCGCTTCCACCGCTCGCGGTTGACGGGAACGCCGGTGAGCTGCGTGCCGTAGAACGCGAAGTTCTCGGCCACGAAGTCGTCGGTCAGGAACGCCGCGGCGCCGTGCACGACCTTGAAGCGCAGCCACGCCTTCCAGTCGTCGAGGTGCTCGTCGGTCAGCAGCGCCCCGAGCCCTTCCAGGAAGCTCGGCTGCGAGACCACGACCTCAGCCAGCGCGTCGACATGATCCGGCGCGACGCCCTCGCGCCACGGCTGCAGATCGACGCCGGCCAGGGCCACGACCTCGTCCCAGCTCTTCAGGTTGTACGTGGCCACGGCGTCCCGGCTGCGCACGTTGTCCCAGTGATGGGTGGCGATGTCGGTCTCGAGCGCGACGACGCGGTCGGCCGCGGCATCCGCGTCGGCGATGCCGGCCAGGCCCAGGATCCGCTCGATGTGTCCGCGGTAGGCGACGCGCGTCTCCTGGAACGGCTCGAGCCGGTAGTAGCTCTCGTCCGGCATCGACAGGCCGGACTGCAGCAGGAACGGCACGTACCGCTGCGGGTCGCCGGGGTCGGGCTCGACATAGAGGTCGATGATGCCGCCGACGCCCTCGCGCTCGAGCTCGCCCACGGTGCGCAGGAACGACGGGATCGAGTCGACCGCGTCGACGCGCGCGAGCTGGTCGCGCAACGGCTCGGCGCCGAGCTCGGCGATGCGGGCCTCGTCCATGAAGCTGGTGAACAGGTCGCCGATCTTGCGCGCCTCGGTGCCGGGCTCGGCATCCTGCGACTGCTCGACGATCTCCTGCACGTGCTTCTCGGCCTGCTCGGCCAGCTCGTGGAACGATCCCCACCGCGCCTTGTCGTCGGGGATCTCGGTGCGGGCGATCCAGTTGCCGTTGACGTAGCGGAACAGGTCGTCCTGCGGGCGGATGCTGTCGCTCAGCTCGTCGAGCGCCAGACCGGAGCGGGGGGAATCGGTCATGCGCTCCAGGATATGCCGGTGCGCCCCGCGGGGCGTCCGGACGCCCGCCGCGGCGCAATTCTCCGGACATTCGGCGTCCGGGCGCTCACCGGGACGTCCGATGCGGCGTGTCGCTCCGAGCCGTCCTGTCCTTTGCGCCGGGAGCGCGTGGGCGCCGACGCCGGCACGAGCGGATGCCGCCGTGCCCTCGTAGGCTCGGGGGATGGCGAACGCGCAGGATCTGAACCGGCAGATCCTGCGCCTGGCGGTGCCGGCGCTGGGCGCGCTGATCGCGGAGCCGGTCTTCCTCCTCGTCGACGCCGCGCTCGTCGGCCACCTCGGCGTCGTGCCGCTGGCGGGGATGAGCATCGCCTCGGCGGTGCTGCAGACGGTGGTCGGCCTGATGGTGTTCCTCGCCTACTCGACGACCCCGGCGGTCGCCCGGCGTCTCGGCGCCGGGGAGCACGGGGGCGCCGTGTCTGCCGGCATCGACGGGATGTGGCTGGCCGCGGGCCTGGGCGCGCTGCTCGCAGTCGCGGGATGCCTCGCGGCACCGTGGGCGGCGAGCCTGTTCGCCGCGGCGCCCGACGTGACCGCGCAGGCACGGATCTATCTCGGCATCTCGGTGTGGGGACTGCCGGCGATGCTCATCGTGTTCGCCGCCACCGGGCTGTTGCGCGGGATGCAGGACACCGTCACCCCGCTGCGGGTCGCCGTCGCGGGCTTCGCGGCGAACGCCGGGCTGAACGCGCTGTTCATCTACGGACTGGGATGGGGCATCGCGGGGTCCGCGGCAGGCACCGTCGTCGCGCAGTGGGCCATGGTCGTGGCCTACGTGATCGTGGTGGGACGCCTCGCGCGGCGGCACGCGGCATCCCTCCGCCCGCACCTCGCGAGCGTGGGCGGGAGCGCGCGGGCCGGAGGGTGGATGTTCCTCCGGTCGGTCTGGCTGCAGGTCGCGCTGCTGACGACGGTCGCGGTCGCGAGCCGCGTCGGCACCGTGGAGCTGGCCGGTTGGCAGGTGTCCTACACGATCTTCTCCACCGCCGCGTTCGCCCTGGACGCGCTGGCGATCGCGGCGCAGGCGCTGATCGGGCACGCCCTCGGCGCGGGCGACGAGCCGGCGGTGCGACGCGTGCTCCGCCGCACCCTCGGCTGGGGCGTGTGGTTCGGCGTGGCCGTCGGGCTGGTGATCGGCTGCCTGTCCGGCGTGATCGGCCTCCTGTTCACGAGCGACACGGCCATCGCGGCGCTCGCGCAGCCCGCCCTGATCGTCCTCGCGCTCGCGCAGCCGCTGTGCGGGGCGGTGTTCGTGCTGGACGGCGTGCTCATCGGCGCCGGCGACGGCCGTTACCTCGGGATCGCCGGATTCGCGACGCTCCTGCCGTTCGTGCCCGCGGTGCTGCTGGTCGCCGCGGCGGGGGTGACGGGTGCGGCGGGTCTCGCCTGGCTCGCGGTCGCATTCTTCGGCGTGTACATGCTCGCGCGGTTCACCACGCTCGGCGTGCGCGTCCGCGGCGACCGGTGGCTGGCCGTCGGGGCGTGAGCGTCTCCTCCGCGCGTCGGTCTCACGCCCAGCGGCGGCACCACTCGTGCATGACGATGGCGGCCGCGGCGGCCGCGTTGATCGAGCGCGTCGAGCCGTACTGGGTGATCTCGATGTGACCGGACGCCGCGGCCAGCGCCGCATCCGAGAGGCCGGGCCCCTCCTGCCCGAACAGCAGCACGCATCGCTCGGGCAGGTCGGCGCGATCCACCGGCACCGCGCCGGGCAGGTTGTCGACGGCGATGACCGGCAGCTGCTCGCCCGCCGCCCACGAGGCGAACGCGGCGACGTCCTCGTGATGCCGGACGTGCTGATAGCGATCGGTCACCATGGCGCCGCGGCGGTTCCAGCGCCGGCGTCCGATGATGTGCACGGTCTGCGCCAGGAAGGCGTTGGCGCTGCGCACGATCGAGCCGATGTTCAGATCGTGCTGCCAGTTCTCGATGGCGACGTGGAAGCCGTGCCGCCGGGCGTCGAGGTCCGCGACGATCGCCGGCATGGCCCAGTACCGATAACGGTCGACCACGTTGCGACGGTCGCCGTGGGCGAGCAGCTCCGGGTCGTAGCGCGGGTCGTCGGGCCACGCCGCCGCGCCGCCGGGCCAGGGCCCGACGCCGTGCTCCGGGGCGGTGTCGTCCTCGGGCTCCGCCGCGGACTGGGGCTCGCTCACCGAGACAGACTAGCCGCGCCCCGGCATCCTCGCCCCCGCCCTCCGCACCTCGGTTTGGCGCCACTTTCCGGCGATGGCGACACGAATAACAGGAGCCATCGTACGAAAGAGGCGCCAGACCGCGCGGGAGAGAGATTTCGGGCGCCCGAAAAGCGAGTAGGGTTTTCGGTATGCCGAAAAATGCGCGCGAGGAGGCCGCTCCGCCGTGCCCCGCCGCGCCCCGGTCGCGACGGCTGTACTGGCTGCTCGGGCCCGCGCTGGTCGCCGGCGTCGCCTACCTCGATCCCGGCAACGTCGCGAGCAACATGACCGCGGGCGCCCGGTTCGGCTACCTGCTGGTCTGGGTCGTGGTCGCCGCGAACCTCGCGGCGTGGCTCGTCCAGTACCTCTCGGCCAAGCTCGGCGTCGTCACCGGGCAGAGCCTGCCGCAGCTGCTGGGCGCACGCATGCGCAGCCCATGGGGCCGGCGGGCGTACTGGCTGCAGGCCGAGGTCGTCGCGATGGCCACGGACGTCGCCGAGGTGATCGGCGGCGCCGTGGCGCTGAACCTCCTGTTCACGCTGCCGCTGGTGTGGGGCGCAGTGGTGACCGGCGTCGTCTCCACCCTGCTGCTGGTCTACCAGTCGCGGCGCGGCGCACGCGCGTTCGAGGTCATCGTGATCGGGATGCTGCTGATCATCACGATCGGCTTCTGCGCCGGCGTCTTCCTCGCGCCGCCCGAGCCGACTGCCGCCCTGACCGGCCTGCTGCCGCGCTTCGAAGGCACCGACTCGGTGCTGCTGGCGGCATCCATCCTCGGCGCGACGATCATGCCGCACGCGATCTACGCGCACTCGGCGCTCGCGCGCGACCGCTTCCATCCCGGGCCGGACGCCGGGCGCACGGGCGGACCGCCGGTCCGCCGGCTGCTGCGCGCCACCCGCTGGGACGTCACCATCGCGATGGCGGTCGCCGGCACCGTGAACCTCGTGATGCTGCTGCTGGCGGCCTCCGCCCTCGCCGGGATCCCCGGCACCGACACGCTCGAGGGCGCCTACACCGCGCTGCGCCAGGGTCTGGGCCCGGTCATCGCGACGCTGTTCGCTCTGGGCCTGCTCGCGAGCGGCCTGGCCTCCACCGCCGTCGGCGCCTATGCCGGGTCGGAGATCATGGCCGGGCTGCTGCGGCCGCGCTTCCCCCCGCTCGCCCGGCGGGTCGTCACGCTCGTGCCCGCGATCGCGCTGCTGGCGGTCGGCGCCGATCCCACGCAGGCGCTCGTGCTCAGCCAGGTCGTGCTGAGCTTCGGCATCCCGTTCGCGCTGGTGCCCCTGGTGTGGCTGACGGCGCGGCGGGAGGTGCTGGGCGCGTTCCGCAACCGTCGGCCGACCACCGTCGTGGCCGTCCTGGTGGCGGCGGCGCTGGTCGCGCTCAACGTCGTTCTCATCGGGCTCGTCGTCACCGGCGGGTAGCCTGGGCCGGTGGCCACCTCCGCCGTCGTCGACGACTACCTGAAGTCGATCTACCACCACACCGAGTGGCAGGACGAGCGCATCACCCCGTCGCAACTGGCGACCGAGCTGGGGCTCGCGCCCTCGAGCGTGACCGAGATGGTGCAGAAGCTCGCGACCCAGGGGCTGGTCAGCCACCGCCGGTACGGGCCCATCTCGTTGACGATCGAGGGGCAGCAGCGTGCGGCGGCCATCGTGCGCCGGCACCGGCTCATCGAGACGTGGCTCGTGCGCGAGTACGGCTACACCTGGGACGAGGTGCACGACGAGGCCGAGGTGCTCGAGCACGCGCTCAGCGACCGGCTGCTCGCCCGCATCGACGAGCGGCTCGGCCACCCGCGGTTCGATCCCCACGGCGACGCGATCCCGGCGGCGGACGGCTCCACCGAGCGCGTGCCGTTCGTGCGGCTGCGGGATGCCGCGCCCGGCCATGCCGGCCGCATCCTGCGGGTCGACGACCGCGATCCCGACCTGCTGCGGGACCTGGACCAGCTCGGCGTCGACGTCGGCCGCGAGGTGCGCGTCGTGGACGGCGCCACCCTGCGGCTGGACGAACACAGCGTGACGCTGCCCCCCGGAACCGCCGACGCCGTGTGGCTGACGGCCTGAGCCCCCGGCCGCTGCTCAGCGCCGCGCGGCCTCGAACGGCCACCGCATCCGGGTCGCGTTCTCGCACGTGACCCACAGGCGCTCGCCCACCGCCTCGTCGCGCGAGGTGCGGGAAGGCGTCGCGCGACGCGGCGTGCCGTGCGCGACGTATCGCGGTCCCCACATCTCCCCGCCGGCGACCGCGGGGTCGGCGAGCGCGCGTACGAGCGACCAGGCCCCGTGCTCCTTGGACTGCGTGATCGGCGACTGCAGGTTGTCCGCGAACCGACCCAGCCGGGTCGGCTCGTTCACCCCCTGGATGCCGCGGGTGCGGCCGCTCGTCGAGTATCCGGGATGGGCGACCACGCTCGCGACGGGCACCCGTGCCGCGCGGAGCCGCCGGTCGGCCTCCAGGCCGAGGGCGGTCGTCGCGATCTTCGACTGCACATAGGCGCGCCAGGCCGAGTACCCCTCGACCAGCTGGGGATCCACCGGGTCGACGCGGGCGAGCGAGATCGCCATGCTGCCGAGCCACACCATCCGTCCCCGCGCGGCGGCGAGGGCCGTCAACAGCGCGCCGGCGAGGGCGAAGTGCCCCAGCACGTTCGTCGCGAACACGACCTCGTTCCCGTCGCGGGTCGTCTCGCGATGCGCGGGCGGGTGGACCACACCGGCGTTGAGCAGGATGCCGTCGAGCCGGCCGCGCTGACGGACCGTGGCGGCGGCCGCGCGCACCGAGCCGAGATTGCTGGTGTCGAGCAGCAGCGTCTCGAGCCCGCCGAGAACGCGGTCGTTGTCCACCAGCCGCGCGGTCGCCGCGGCGCGCGCGGCGGCGAGCCGGTTGGGGTTGCGGCCGGTCATGATGACGTGTGCGCCGGCGGCGACCAGCTGCTCCGAGGCGAAGTAACCGAGACCGCGGTTGGCGCCCGTGACGAGGTAGGTGCGGCCGTTCAGATCGGGAAGGTGGCGCGGATTCCAGTCCGCCGCGCGAGCGCTCACGCGTCGAGCCTAGACCCGCGCCGTCCACCCCTCGCGCGTAGGGTGGGCGCATGCGCACCCGCGAGGACATCGAGTGCTGGCTGACCGACATGGATGGCGTGCTCGTCCACGAGAACCGGCCGATCCCCGGAGCCGCGGAGCTGCTCACGCAGTGGCGCGACGCCGGCACGCCGTTCCTCGTCCTGACGAACAACCCGATCTTCACGCCGCGGGATCTGAGCGCCCGGCTCGCCCGTTCCGGCCTCGACGTGCCGGAGGAGCGGATCTGGACCTCGGCGCTGGCGACGGCGCAGTTCCTGGACTCGCAGATGCCCGGATCCTCGGCGTTCGTCATCGGCGAGGCGGGGCTGACGACGGCACTGTACGAGGCCGGGATCATCATGACCGAGACCCAGCCCGACTACGTGGTCGTCGGCGAGACGCGGCACTACTCCTTCGAGGCGATCACGCAGGCGATCCGGTTCATCGACGCGGGCGCCCGCTTCATCGTCACCAACCCGGACGCCACCGGCCCGACGCCGTCCGGCATCGTCCCGGCCACCGGGTCGTTCGCCGCGATGATCACCCACGCGACGGGCAAGTCGCCCTACGTCGTGGGCAAGCCGAATCCGATGATGTTCCGGTCGGCGCTCAACCGCATCGGCGCGCACTCCGAGACCACCGGCATGATCGGCGACCGGATGGACACCGACGTGGTGGCCGGCATCGAGGCGGGCCTGCACACCGTGCTGGTGATGACCGGGATCAGCGACCGCTCCGAGATCGAGCGCTACCCGTTCCGCCCCGACGAGGTGCTCGAATCGGTCGCCGACCTCGTGCGCCGCTGACCCGGGTCCGCGCGGGCCAGCGGTCGGCATCGCCGCCCCGGCATCCCCCACCATGTCCGCGACGATTTCGTGTAATCGCGCCGCATATATGGCTGCGTATTGCACGAAATCGTCTCAGACGTGTGAGCTCGGGAGCGCGCGAGCAGGAGCGGGGCGCGCGAGGGGGCGGGACGGGGCACGGCCAGTGCGGCCGGGGGCCGCGCGCGGGGGCTACTGCGGGTCCAGGCCCAGGTCGTCGAGGTCGATCGCCGCGAGCCAGCGCAGCCCCTCAGCCTCGACCGCCGCCTGGGCGCCCGTCCTGCGGTCGACGATCGACACCACCGCGACCGGCTCGGCCCCGGCCGCGCGCAGCACCTCGACCGCCTTCAGCGGCGAGCCGCCGGTCGTCGAGGTGTCCTCGACGACGACGACCCGCTTGCCCACGACGTCGGCGCCCTCGATCTGCCGGCCCCGGCCGTGGTCCTTCGGCTCCTTGCGCACGACGAACGCGTCGAGCGGGGTGCCGGCGCGCACCGACTCGTGCAGCACGGCGTTGGCGATGGGGTCGGCGCCGAGCGTCAACCCACCGACCGCGGCGACGCCGTCGATGTCGCGGATGAGGTCGAGCACGATGCGCCCGATCGCGGGCGCGGCGCGATGGTCGAGGGTGAGCTTGCGCATGTCGACGTAGTACGTGGCGTGCTTGCCGCTGGCCAGGGTGAAGTCGCCGTGGAACACGGCCTCGTCCGTGATGAGGGCGATGAGGGCCTGGCGGTCGGCTTCGATCTCGGGTGTGGATGCGGCGGTCACGACGACGAGTCTACGGACGCCGGGTACGCCGGAGGAACGGCCGCGGCCAGGCGCCCAGCGCGAGGACGGCCAGCACCGTCTGGGCGAGCCCCGTCGCGAAGTACACGCCGTGCAGCGGCGACCACACGAGCATGATCGCGATCTCGACGAAGATCCAGATCATCATGACCAGGCCGGCGGCGGCGTGCAGGCCCCAGGCGAGGTCGAACCGGCGGTACTGAGCGATCAGCGCGAGCGCCTGCGTGCCGCCGACCACGACGCCGAGGATCACGCCCGGCCAGAGGTACGAGTCGAAGATCGATCCGTCGAGCCAGTCCGCCGGGATCCCCATGCCGCCGCCGAGCGTCAGCCCCACCATGCCGACGGACGCCGACACCAGGTTGAACCACGCGACGGGCTGGAGGGCGATGCCCGGCCACCGGGCGATCGCGGGTGCGGCATCCATACCGCCACGCTAACGAGGCGGCGGCACGCGAAGGACGGACGCGGGCCGTGTCACAGGCGGGCCGGTCCGTCACGGGCCGCCCCGCACGTCACGACTCACCCCGGCAGCGGGTAGTGGCGGCGGAGGATCAGCCGCTGGGCGAGCGTCCACGTCACGGTCACGGCGACGTACAGCGACGCCGCCAGCGGCACGAACGCCGCGAAGACCGCGGAGGCGAACTGCAGCAGGCCGAGCGTCCGCTGCACCCACGGCCCCCCGACGACGCCGCCCGCCGTGCCGGACGACTCGCCCGCATCCGCCGCGAGGGCCGGCCGGAGCGTGCGCCGCGTGAGCTTTGCGACGACGGCGATCAGCACGACGATCGCGGCGGGGACGCCGAGCGCCGCCACGTCGTACGGGCCGTGGGCGAGCGCGCTCACGAGGCTCGTGCCCAGGGACGCGCCGCCGAGCGCGTGATCCAGGAGCGGATTCGGGTGCCCGGCGACCGTCGCGTGCAGGAACAGCGCGTAGATGACGCCGACGATCGGCGCCTGCAGCAGCATCGGCAGGCATCCTGCGAACGGCGAGACGTTCTCGTCGGCGTAGAGCTTCATGGTCTCGCGCTGCAGCCGCTCGCGGTCCGCGCCGTGGCGGTCCCGCAACGCGCGCAGCCGGGGCGCGAGCCGGGCGCGGGCCTGGTCGGCGCGGGCCTGCGAGATCCCGACCGGGATCAGCGCCGCACGCACCAGCAGGGTGACGAGCACGATGGCCGCTGCGGCCGAGGCCGCGCCGGTGACGGGCTCGAGGGATGCCGCGAGCCAGAGCAGACCGCGGGAGGCCGCGTCCAGAAGCGCGGCGACGGGTGGGAAGGCGTAGATGTCCATGGGGTGTCCGTTCTCGATGTCGGGTGGCGATCTCGGATCGGCCGAACGGACGCGGAACGGCACCGCCTCCGTCGCAACGGAGCGGCGCGACCGCGGCCCTAGGCGGCCGGGATCGCGCGACCCGGGGCTCGCGGGCGCTGGTGGCCCGCCGCGTCCGGGTCGCTCTGCGTCAGCGGGACGGAGACGTCGACTGCCCCGCGCTGCCGCGCGTGCGAGGACGCCTCGGTACGCGCGGCGCACGAGAACCGGACGAGCGCCAGCGCCGCGACCGCGACGACGACGAGGGCGAGCGCGAGCCCCGCGGGCTCGGGCGGGACGGCGAACAACCCGAGGGCGGCGAGCAGCTGCAGCACCGACGCGAGCACGCTGGCCTCCCCTCCGAGTCGGGACGAGCACACGCTAACACGGCGACATCCCGCCCGGGGGGCGACGCCGGGGCTCCACGTCGGCGCGCCGTCCTAGGCTGATCCCATGCGGCTTGCCACCTGGAACGTCAACTCGATCCGCGCCCGGGTCGTGCGCACCGTCGATTTCTGCGTGCGCGAGAGCGTCGACGTGCTCGCGATGCAGGAGATCAAGTGCAAGCCGGAGCAGTTCCCCTACGGGCCGTTCGAGGACGCCGGCTATCACGTCGTCGCGCACGGCCTCAATCAGTGGAACGGCGTCGCGATCGCCAGCCGCGAGCCGATCGAGGACGTCGAGCTGGCCTTCCCCGGCATGCCCGGGTTCCTGAAGGGCCATGACGGCCCGGGCGCCCCGCAGGAGGCGCGCGCCATCGGCGCCACGGTCGGCGGGGTGAAGGTGTGGAGCCTGTACGTGCCCAACGGGCGCGGGCTCGACGACCCGCACTACGTGTACAAGCTCGACTGGCTCTCGGCGCTGGCCGAGTACACCCGCGGCGCGCTGAGGACCGACCCCGACCTCGCCCTCGCGCTGGCCGGCGACTTCAACATCGCGCCGACGGATGCCGACAACGGCGACCCGTCCGTGATCGAGGGCGTCACGACCCACGTCTCGCCGCCGGAGCGCGAGGCGTTCGCCGCGCTGCTGGATGCCGGGCTCGCGGACGCCGTGCGCCCCCTCGTGCCGACCGGGTACACGTACTGGGACTACAAGCAGCTGCGTTTCCCGCGCAACGAGGGGATGCGCATCGACTTCGTGCTCGGCTCGCACGCGTTCGCGGAAGCGGTCGCGGGAGCGGCGATCCACCGCGACGAGCGCAAGGGCGAGGTGCCGAGCGACCACGTGCCCGTCGTCGTCGACCTCGACCTCTCGGGCCCGGACGACGACGACCGCCCGATGATCTTCGGCTGACCCCCCGCCCGCGAACCCGTGTTCGATACGCGACCCCGTATCGCATTCACGCAAATCGAGCACGGGCTCGCGGCGGGAATACGGGCTCGCGGAGAAGGGTCGGGCGCAGGGGGACGGGGATCAGGGGCGGTAGCGGTCGACGAGCGCGAGGAACGCCTCCAGGTAGGACCGCAGGAACGCCGCCGTGCCCTCGTCGCCGATCTCGCCGTCCTCGCCGAACAGGCCGGGCGTCGTGCGGATGAAGCCCTCGGGCTGGCCGAGCGTGGGCGCATCGAGCGTGCCGAGGATGTCGCGCAGGTGCTGCTGCGCCGCCGCGGTCGACACCGCGCCGCGCGAGGTGCCGATCATCGCGGTCGGCTTCCCCTGGAACGCGCCCTGCCCGTGGGGGCGCGCCGCCCAGTCCAGCGCGTTCTTGAGCACCCCGGGGATCGACCGGCTGTACTCGGGTGTCACGATGACCACGCCGTCGGCATCCTCGATGGCCTGTTTGAAATCACGGCCGACCTGCGGATAGTCCTCGTCGAAGTCCTGGCGGTAGAACGGCAGCTGCTCGATCGGGATCTCCACCATGTCGACCCCGGCGGGTGCGACTGCGACGAGCGCCCGGGCGAGACGTCGGTTGATCGATGTGCTCGAGATGCTGCCGACGATGTAGCCGATGGTGTAGTCGCTCACCTGAGTTCTCCTGTTCGTGCGGGGCGCCGTGATCAGCGGCCGCGGTCGTCGCGGGTCATGTCGCCGAGGCGGACGTCGCCGGCCGGCGCGTAGCGCATCCGGATCGCGCCGGTCGTGGAGGCGACCGGCGGAGCGACCAGCCGCAGGGTCGCCGGGACGAGTCCCTCGGGGAACACGCGCTTGCCGCGGCCGAGCACGAGGGGGTAGACCCAGAGGTTCAGCTCGTCGTACAGCCCCGAGTCCAGCAGCGTGTGCGCGAAGTCGATGCTGCCGATGACGTGGATGTCTCGATGCCGGGCGCGGAGTGCGGCGATGTCGGCCGCGAGGTCCGGGCCCAGCAGCGACGACCCGGCCCAGTCGAGCACGGGGGCGCCCCGTGACGCCACGTACTTCGGCACCCGGTTGAACACCTCGGCGATCACGTCGTCCTGGCCGACATGGCTCGGCCAGTAGGCCGCGAAGATGTCATAGGTCCGCCGGCCGAGCAGCAGCGCGTCCAGGCCCCGGATGCCCTCGACGATCTGCGTGCCGCTGACCTCGTCCGTGAACGGCGCCTGCCAGCCGCCGAACCGGAAGCCGCCGGACGTGTCCTCCTCGGGACCGCCCGGGGCCTGTGCGACACCGTCGAGCGTGGTGAAGATGTCGATCGTGATCCGGCCGGTCATGACGCGACCGTCGTCCTGGTGCGGATCATCACGCCTCCTCCATCGGATGCCGACGGCGCAGCCACCGTCCGCATCCGACGCTCCCCGACATCGGGCACCGTGTCAATGTCTTGCCGCGCTCCGGTCGGCTCAGCGCCGGCGGTGTGCGGCGCGTCCTGGGTGTCCGGCGAGCGCGTCCGCCGCGCGCACGAGCGCGAGGTGGGACAGCGCCTGCGGCATGTTTCCCGCCTGCTGCCGGGTCTGGGGGTCGTACTCCTCGGCGGCCTCACGTAAGGCTTCAGGCCAATTGTGACACGCGTCGATTCTCCACCTTTCTGGTCCGATGATGAGAGAAATCTCACTAGAAGAATCCGTAGACGGTGGAGAAAGCTGAGGGCAATCTATGAGAGGCATATCGCATGAGATCCACACCAAAGTTTCTGTCGTTCCTGGCCCTCAGCGCCGTGCTTGTCCTAGGGATTTCTCCGGCGGCGCATGCGGCCGATGAGGACGAATCGCCGACTGTGCAGTCATCTGACGGGACGTGCGCAACAGCAGCGAGTGCGCTGCTGTCGCAGGAGCAAGTGACCGCCGATGAAGGCTACGACTTCACTTGTTCGGCTGGCTCGGTGGTCGTCAGCGTGAACAACGCAGACGGCTCGACTGAAACCTACTCAGGTATTGTGTCCAGCGCCGCAACCGATGACACGATGTCCATCGCCGCCGAATCCTGCAACTTGGAGAGCGAGCCGACCCGGACGATTGTGAGTGAGCTCCAGGTGAACATCGACTTCTGCATCATCTACGGTCAGAACGGTGACCCGGTCAACGGTAGTTGGGCTCGCAGCCTCAGCGTCGAGTGGACGTCTTACCCGGGTTACCCGTCCGTGCAAAACCGGCTGCGAACTATTTCAGCTTACGCGAGTGGCGTGATCCTGTGGGGCACGCTCACCCTCCAAAAGCAAAACGGTATTCTCCCTCCGTCTGCTATTAGCTCGTCAGTAGTCGAACTCCGCTCCGGCTTTGCCGAGACCGATTGGCTCGTCGGAAACGTCAGTTCGGATGGATCTCATTCGGTGCGCTATGCCGATCTGAAAGTCACTGACTACGACTACTCCTTCGACGCGACCGTGAACGTCGATGGCATGACCACTCCGCGATTCACATGCGATTCGGAGCAAGAACGCTGCTATTACCCGGACGGCCAGGAAGCAGGGCTTTAGGAGCGGGGCCAGAACCGATTCGGAACGGGCTGTTGGATATTCCGGTACTGCAAGGACAGTTCCGGAGTATCCAACTCCCGCGCGATACCGTGCTTCTCGTCCACGATCAGGATCCCTTCTAGACCGGGATGAGACGGAGCCTCCAGACGCACGTGGATAAGGTCATCCGTCCTGCTGGCTTCGACCATCCGATAGGTGTCGCCGGGGCGGCCCCATATATTCAGTGACATCGGGAAAGCTAGCCGTGCCGCCCACATCTCCGAATTGAACTGGTACGGGACTGCGGCGTCCGGGAGCCCGGCTGTCTCTCGAGTGCGCGCGTAGTCGTCGTAGGAGAAACGTCGACCAGTGATCCGCTCAACACACAGATACGAAGAATGGTTCGGCTCGGCGTGAAGGTCATACTCCGTCGCTGCGTCTTCGCCCATCCGTAAGAGAGCAATGCAGGAGAACGCGCGAATCCGCCGCCAGTCGGCAAGGATCGCGATCGCGTCCAGCAGGGTGCTATCGCTCATACCCCCACACTAAGACGAGTTGCACGCGCCCGCGGGAAATCAGGAGCCGATCGCGGACATTTGCTCTGCCCCGACCCCGACGCACCGCTGCGGCGACGTTACACCAAGACCATACGACGTGCAGTTGCCCCGGTTCGGCCACGAAAGGGTCTGTCAGTTAAACAATGTGTGGCGCCCGACGGTTTCAGTGAGTGGTTCTTCTCGAACCGGCCCGCGAAGGTGATCGTGAACGCGTTGAAAGCGGGCTTCCACCTGATTGCCTCCGGAACCGGAACCGGAACGGGGACGGCCAGAGGCCCCGTCGCGCAGGCGGGACCGGTCGGCTCAGCGCCGGCGGTGTGCGGCGCGTCCCGGGTGTCCGGCGAGCGCGTCCGCCGCGCGCACGAGCGCGAGGTGGGACAGCGCCTGCGGCATGTTTCCCGCCTGCTGCCGGGTCTGGGGGTCGTACTCCTCGGCGATCAGCCCGACGTCGTTCGCGGCCGCGCACGCGCGGGCCATGAGGGCCGCGGCATCCTCGTGGCGGCCTGTGCAGGCGTACTGCTCGACGAGCCAGAACGTGCAGGCGATGAAGGCGTTCTCGCCGCCCGAGACCCCGTCGACGCCGGTCGAGACGCGGTACCGATGCACGATGCCGTGCGGCATGAGCGTGCGCTCGATCTCCGCGACGGTCGCGAGCATGCGGGGATCGTCGGGCGCGCAGAAGCCCACCTGCGGCAGCAGCAGGAGCGAGGCGTCCACCTCGTGCGAGCCGTAGTACTGCGTGAAGAAGCCGTGCTCGGGGTCGACGCCGTGCTCGTGGATCTCCGCGGCGACCCGGGCGCGCAGCTGCTTCCATCGCTCGACCGGGCCGTCCATGCCCCAGCGTTCCGCGGCGCGGATGCCGCGGTCGAACGCGGCCCACATCATGGCGCGGGACTGCGTGAACATGCGCTGCCGGCCGCGCACCTCCCAGATGCCGTTGTCGGGCCGGTCGAAGGTCCGCTCGACCCGGTCGAGCAGGGCCCGCTGCAGCGCCCACGAGAAGTCGTCCTCGTCGAGCCCCGCCAGTCGTGCCGCCTCCAGCGCGACGAGCACCTCGCCGATGACATCGGCCTGGTACTGGTCGACCGCGCCGTTGCCCACGCGCACCGGCGCGGCGCCCTGATAGCCCGGCAGGCTCTTCAGCTCGCGCTCGGCGAGGTCGCGCTCCCCCGCCAGCCCGTACATGATCTGCATCTGCCCGGGATCCCCGGCGATCGCTCGCAGCAGCCAGGTGCGCCAATGCTCGGCGACGCGGAGGAACCCGTGGTCGACCAGGGCCTCCAGGGTCAAGGCCGCATCGCGCAGCCAGACGTAGCGATAGTCCCAGTTGCGTTCCCCGCCGAACTCCTCGGGCAGCGAGGTGGTCGCGGCCGCGACGATGCCGCCGGTGTCCTCGTGCGTGAGCGCGCGCAGCACGAGGAGCGACCGCACGACCTCGTCGTGATGCGGGCCGCTGTGGTCGAGCTGCGCGACCCAGCTCGTCCACCACTCGCGCGTGGCGGCCAGCGCCTCGCCGACATCGAGCGGGTCCGGGTCTGGACGGTAGGAGTGGAACCACGTCGCGGTCACATCGACGACGTCGCCGGCATGCACGGCGACGGTGCCGCGGTGGGCGTGGTCGGCCGGATGCAGACGGATGCCGCGCACGATGAGCGTGTCCGGGCCGGCGGTCGCGCGCAGCGCGGGGGCGTCGGCGTCCCCGATCTGGCGCACCCACGGGATCGAGCGGGCGTAGTCGAACCGCATCCGCAGCTCGGTCGCGAACTCGACCTCGCCGGAGACCCCGACGATGCGCCGCACGATGTCGACGCGGCCGCCCGAGGTCGGCATGAACTCGTGCACCTCGGCGATGCCGGATGCGGTCTCCCACCGCGTCACGAGGATCATCGTGTCGCCGTCGTAGCGGCGGGTGGGCGCGGCATCCGGGTCGCTCGGCGCGAGCCGCCAGCATCCCTGCTCGTCGGTGCCGAGCAGCCCCCCGAACAGGGACGCCGAGTCGTAGCGCGGCGCGCAGAACCAGTCGATGCTGCCGGAGCGGGAGACGAGCGCGGCCGTGCGGCAGTCGCTGATGACGGCATAGTCCCCGATGGCGGCGCTCACCATCCGATTGTGCCGTGCCACAGGTCTCGCCCGGCGTTTATCTCCGAACAGAGCCGGCGGACGGGGTGCGGGCTACGGTGAGAGCGTGACGGACGACGCGACGCTCGTGATCCTCGGAGCGACGGGGGATCTCACCTCCCGGCTGCTCCTCCCGGCCCTCGGCCAGCTGCTCGACGACGAGCCGGATCGGGCCGTGCGGCTGATCGGCGCAGGCGTCGACGAGGTCTCGACCGCGAAGTGGCGCTCGCACGTGGGAGAGGCGTTCGGGTCGGATGCCGGCCCGCGCGCGATCGAGATCGCCACGTCGACGATCTACCGACGCACGGACATCACGCACCCGGCCGACCTGAAGGCGCTGCTGGCCGAGGCCACCGGCCGCCCCGTGCTGTACTTCGCGGTGCCTCCGGCCATCGCGCAGGCGGCCTGCGAGGCGCTGTCGCCGGACGACCTGCCGGAGGGCACGATCCTCGCGCTGGAGAAGCCGTTCGGATCGGACCAGGCCAGCGCCCACGAGCTGAACCTGACGCTGCGGCGGCTGCTGCCGGAGAACCAGATCTTCCGCGTCGACCACTTCCTCGGACGCTCGATGGTGCTGAACCTGCTCGGCGTCCGCTTCGCGAACCGCGTGCTCGAACCGGTGTGGAAGGCCGAGCACGTCGAGTCCGTGCTCATCCGCTACGACGAGTCGCTCGGCCTGGAGGGCCGCGCCGGCTACTACGACAGGGCCGGCGCGCTGGCCGACATGATCCAGAGCCATCTGCTGCAGGTGCTCGCGATCGTCGCGATGGAGGAGCCGGCGACTCTGCACGAGGTCGACATCCGGGATGCCACGACGGCGGCGCTGCGCGCGACGCACGTGTGGGAGGACAACCCCGTGCACTTCTCGTGGCGGGCGCAGTACACGGCGGGCGATGCCGGCGGCGAGCACCTGCCCGCCTACGCCGACGAGCCGGGCGTGGATCCCCGGCGGCACACCGAGACCCTCGCGCAGGCCGCGTTCGAGGTGCGGACCACGCGCTGGGCGGGCGTGCCGTTCACACTGCGGTCCGGGAAGGCGCTCGGCGCGGCGACGCACGAGATCGTGCTGCGCTTCCGACCGGTGCGGCACCTGCCCGACGGGTTCACGGGCGACGCGCCCGGCTCCGTCCTGCGGTTCTCGCTCGGCCCCGACACGATGTCGCTCGAGCTGAACGTCAACGGCGGCGAGGATCCGCTCGAGCTGACGCGCTCGACGATGACCTCGGACCTCGGCACCGGCGCGCTGCGGGCGTACGCGGACGTCCTCGCGAACATCCTGGACGGCGACGCCGCGCTCGCGGTGCGCGGCGACGCCGCGGAGCAGTGCTGGCGCATCGTGCAGCCGGTGCTGGACGCGTGGCACCGCGGCGAGGTTCCGCTGGACCACTACGCGGCCGGCACCGAGGGGCCATCCTGGCCCGCCCTGCCCTGACCGCGACGGATCGTCCTGCCCGCGGTGGTCCGGCGTCCTCGATCTCGAGGAGATCCCGGATGCCGAGGCGACTCGGCGCGGCATATGTCCTCAGCAACCCGGATCTCCTCGGAATCGCGAGACGACCGCAGCGCCCAGAGCGGGAACACAGCCCGCGCGAGTAGCGTTGCAGCCCTCGGGCCGATGGCGTCCCGTGCCGTGATCCGCCGTTGAAGGAGTCCCCATGTTCGCCGTCGCCGACCGTTATGCCGTGACCGACGTCCCCGTGCTCGACGTGTTCGCCGAGCGCTGGTCCACCCGCGTGTTCGATGCCGCCGCACCGCTGGACGAGGAGGCGTTCGCGAGTGCCCTCGAGGCCGCTCGCTGGGCGCCGTCGGCCAGCAACACGCAGCCCTGGCGGCTCATCGTCGGCCGCCGCGGCACAGCCACCCACGAGAAGGTCTTCGATGCGCTGATGGGTTTCAACCAGGCATGGGCCGGAGACGCCGGCGCCCTCGTCGTCTTCCTCGCCGACACCCGACGCGAGGACGGCGAGCCGCTGCCCTGGGCGGTCTACGACACCGGCCAGGCCGCCGCGTTCTTCACCGTGCAGGCGCACGCCGGCGGCCTGTTCACCCACCAGATGGGCGGGTTCGAGCGCGAGCAGCTGGCCGAGGCCTTCGGCCTTCCCGAGCACGTGCAGCCGCTGGCCGTCATGGCGGTGGGCGCCCTCGGCGACCCCGAGCAGGCTCCCGAGAAGATCCGCGAGCGCGAGCTGACCCCGCGCACCCGGCGTCCCCTCGACGAGACGATCATCGCCGCCGACTGAGACGACCGCACTCTAGGCGGCGCCGGGACGGATCACCAGCCGCTCCCCGTGACGGCGCGATCTGCCTAGGGTGAAGCATGCCCGCCAGCTCGGTCGTGCCCCGCATCGTGGGGATCGGCACCGCCGTGCCCACGACACGACTCGACCAGCAGCAGGTCCGCGACATCTTCGCGGCACAGCCGGGCCTGGACCGGCGCACCCGCCGCCTCGTGCATGCCGCGTTCGACGCCGCCGCCATCGACCACCGGCACACGGTGCTGCGGGGACTCGCCGGCGCCGATGCGGACGACGACGCGCTCGTCATCCGCGCGCCCGACGGCGTCCTCCTCTCCCCGGGAACAGCCGCCCGAAGCGCCGAGTACCGGCGACTCGCGCCCGGGCTCTTCGCCGATGCGGCACGACAGGCTCTGCGCGAAGCCGCCGTGTCCGCAGCCGCCGTCACGCACGTCATCACCGTCTCGTGCACCGGCGTGTTCGCGCCCGGCCCCGACGTGCTGCTCGTGCGCGACCTCGGCCTGGACCCGCGCGTCGAGCGCTACCACCACGGGTTCGTGGGATGCGCGGCCGCGCTGCCTGCGCTGCGCGCCGCCTCTCGCCTCGTCGCCGCACAGCCGGATGCCGTCGTGCTCGTGGTGTGCGCGGAGCTGTGCTCGCTGCACATCCGCGTCTCGGACGACCCGCAGCAGATCGTCGCGGCCTCCGTCTTCGCCGACGGCGCCGCCGCAGCCGTCGTGAGTGGGACGCACGAGCACCGCCGGGCCCTCGAGCTGCAGGGGTTCGGCACGGTGCTGGTCCCCGAGGGCGAGCAGGCGATGACCTGGACGGTGGGCGACGCCGGATTCGACATGGTGCTCTCGGCGGAGGTCCCCCGCCTCGTCGGCCGCGAGGTGCGCGAGGCGGCGGCGCATCTCGCCGGGTCGGACGCCTGGGCGGTGCACCCCGGCGGACGGAGCATCCTCGACCGCGTCGCGCAGGCGATGGCCCTCGACGAGAAGGCCATGACGCCGTCGCGCCGCGTGCTGCGCGACTACGGCAACATGTCCAGCGCGACGATCCTGTTCATCCTGCGCGACCTGCTGGCCGACGACGGACTGCCCGACGGGGCGACGGTGGGTGCGCTCGCGTTCGGGCCCGGTCTCACGGTGGAGTCCGCTCGACTGGTCCGCCGGGCCCGGGATGCGGCATGAACCTGCGCCGGCGGGACGTCGTCCTGCGGGAGCTGATGGACGATCCCGGCTGCGACCCGGCGCGGCTGGCGAGCACCTACGAGAGGTTCGGAGAGGTCAACCGGCTCGTCTCGGGCTGGGGCCGCGTCTACCGCGGCATCCTGCGCCCCGTGTTGCGCGATCGGCCGCGCGCGGCGCGCGTGCTCGACCTCGGATGCGGCGGCGGGGACGTCCTCGCCCGGCTCGCCGCGCTCGCGGCCGCCGACGGCATCCCCGCCGAATGGGTGGGCGCCGACCCGGACCCCCGGGCCATCGCGGTGGCGCAGCGGCGGGCGAGCTCGGACGTGACGTTCCGCTGCACCGACTCGACCGCGCTGACCGAGCGCGGCGAGCGCTTCGACGTCGTGCTCTCCAACCATGTGCTGCACCATCTCGGCGACAGGGAGCTGCACCGGTTCGCCCAGGACTCGTTGCACCTGGCCACCGGCATCGTGCTGCACGCCGACATCGAACGCAGCGCGCTCGCCTACGGCCTGTACGCGGTGGGCATCACCCCGTTCGCCCGGGGCACGTTCCTGCGCACCGACGGGCTGCGTTCGATCCGCCGCAGCTATCGGGCGGGCGAGCTCGCCGCCGCACTGGCCCCGAGCGGCCGCTGGACGGTGTCGCGGCCGGCCCCGTTCCGCCTGCTCGCCGCGGCGGCCGGCCGTGGCTGAGCACGAGGGTGCCGCACTGCCGGCGAGCGCCGAGGTCGTCGTGGTCGGGGCGGGCCCGGTGGGACTGCTGCTCGGCGCGGAGCTGGGCCGTCGCGGGATCGACGTGCTGCTGCTGGAGCGGCGCGCGCAGGCCGGCGGCGGCACGCGAGCCATCGGCATCCACGCCCCCGTGCTGGCCGCGCTGGAGGCGTCCGGGCTCACCGAGCGCCTGCTGGCGGACGCCGTGCGGGTGCCGCGCGGCGAGGCGTGGGCCGGCCGCCGACTGATCGGGACCGTGCGCTTCGACCGGCTCGACGTGCGCTTCCCGTTCGTGGCCACCCTGCCGCAGGCGGCCACGGAGGCGGCGCTGGCCCTGGAGGCGCCGCCGGCGCGGCGCGGCGTCGAGGTCGCCGCAGTGCGGCGACGGGGCGAGGGGATGCTGGTGCGCACCGCACACGGCGACGTCGCCTCACGGATCGTCGTGGTCGCCGGCGGCGCGGCGGGACGCGCCCTCGCCTACCGGCAGGACGCCGTGAGAGCACGGCGCTACCGCGACCGGTATCTGATGACCGATGCCGACGTCGGCGACGACTCCCCGGTGGCGGCCGTGCGCCTGGCGCACGGGGGCGTGCTGGAGTCCTTCCCGCTTCCCCACGGCCGGCGCCGGTTCGTCGCCTGGGACCACCGGCCGCACGAGGACGATCCGGCCTCTCGGCGGGAGCGATTGCGCGAGACCGTGGCGGCGCACGGTCTCGCGGAGGCAGCGGAGCGCATCACCGCCGCGACCGGCTTCGCGGTGCGCCGCGCCGTCGCGCCGCGGCTGCGCCGCGATCGCCTGATCGTGGTCGGCGACGCGGCCCACGAGATCAGCCCCATCGGCGGACAGGGGATGAACCTCGGGCTGCTCGACGCCGTCACGCTCGCGCCGATCGTGGCGGCCTGGGTCCGCGGCGGCGAGCCGCGCGAGGTCGAGCTGCGCCGCTGGGAACGGCGCCGGGTCGCCTCGGCCCGGATCGCTGCCGTCATCGCTGCGGCGAACACGGCGATCGGCCGTCCCCTGCCGACGCCGGCGGACGCGATGCGCCGACACGCGCTGCGCGCGGCGCTCACGCCCCTCGCAGCGCGCCTGCTCGCGCACGCCTACGCGATGGGATTCGACCGCGACGCCTGATCTGCGGGCGGCGGACCGCCACATGACGCACACCGCCTCGCGGGCGCAGAACTCAGGACGCCCTCGGCGACACGCCGCATCCCGGCCTCTCGGTCGCAGTGATCGGGCCTGTCGTCCTGAGTTCTGAACCCGCGGCCGCGCGCGGTGAGGGCGGGAGTTCGGAACCCCCGGCGTCAGGCGGTGAGGGCGGCGCCCGTCGCCACGAGCTGCGCCGCCAGCAGCAGCGCCGCCAGCATGACGAGCCGGAACACGATCCGCCCCGACGTGCCCCGCACCACGAGCACGGCCGCGACGAGCGCCACCGCCGTCACCGCGACGAAGAAGACCAGCGACAGGACGCCGATGCCGCCGGTCGCGCCGAGCAGCACCGCGACCGCGCCGGCTTCGACCGCGGCCGCCGCGACGACGGCGCTCGGCCGTGCACCGAGGCGGTGCGGCAGACCGCGGATCCCGGTGCGCCGGTCGTCGTCGAGGTCGGGGAGCACGTTCGTGAGGTGCACCGCCGCGCCGAGCGCGGCTCCGGCGAGGCACGCCCACCACGGCGCGACGCCGGGGTCGGATGCCGAGAGCGTCGCGAGCGACGGGAACAGCCCGAAGCTCACCACGAACGGCACGACCGAGAACGGCGTCGCCTTCACGCCGCCGTTGTAGGCCCACGCCGAGGCCAGGGCGATCGCGTGAGCGACCAGCATCCCGAGCCCGAGCACGGCGCTGACCGCGAGCGCGACGACGAGCGCCGCGAGCGCCGCCGCCCAGGCCGTGCGCACGGCCACCTCGCCGCGAGCCAGCGGCTTGTCGACTCGGCCGACGGCACGGTCGCGGACGACGTCGATCGCGTCGTTCGAGATGCCGACCGACAGCTGCCCGGTGAAGACCGCGGTCGCCAGCAGCGCCAGCTGCCAGGGCGGCAGCCCCGCGGCGAGCCCGAGGGCGACGGCGAGGACCGTCACCACCGCCGTCGGGCCCGGGTGCGCGGACGCCCACAGGCCCCGGACGACGCGGAGAGCGGTGGGCACCCTCCGACGCTAGTCGTCCAGCAGCTCCGCCTCGATGACGTCGTCCTCATCGGAGCCGGACCCGGGCTCCGAGACGGGTCCCTGGCTGGTGAGCACGAGCTGCGACCCCGCGGCATCCACGTCGACCCGCACGACGTCGCCGTCGTGCACGCCGCCGGAGAGGATCGCCATCGCGAGGCGGTCCTGGATCTCGCTCTGGATGAGCCGGCGCAGCGGCCGCGCGCCGAACACCGGGTCGTAGCCGCGCTCGGCGAGCCAGGCCCGGGCGTCCGGGGTGACCGCGAGCGTGAGCCGACGGTCCTTGAGCCGGCGCTGCAGCGCGTCGACCGACAGCTCCACGATCTGGGCGAGGTCGTCCTCGCTCAGCGCCTGGAACATGACGATGTCGTCGAGCCGGTTGAGGAACTCGGGCCGGAACACCTGCCGCAGCAGCGCCTGCACCTGCTCCCGCTTCTGGTCGGGGGACAGCGTCGGGTCGATGAGGATCGGCGAGCCGATGTTGCTCGTGAGGATCAGGATCGTGTTCGTGAAGTCCACCGTGCGGCCCTGACCGTCGGTCAGCCGGCCGTCGTCGAGCACCTGCAACAGGATGTCGAACACCTCGGGGTGGGCCTTCTCGACCTCGTCGAGCAGCACCACCGAGTACGGGCGACGGCGCACGGCCTCGGTCAGCTGTCCGCCCTGCTCGTAGCCGATGTAGCCCGGAGGGGCGCCGACCAGGCGCGCGACGGAGTGCTTCTCGCCGTACTCGCTCATGTCGATGCGCACCATGGCGCGCTCGTCGTCGAACAGGAACTCCGCGAGGGCCTTCGCCAGCTCGGTCTTGCCGACACCGGTGGGGCCGAGGAACAGGAACGAGCCGGTCGGCCGGTTCGGGTCGCTGATGCCCGCACGCGAGCGGCGCACGGCGTCGGCGACGGCACGGACGGCATCCTTCTGCCCGATCAGGCGCTTGCCCAGCTCGGACTCGAGGTGCACGAGCTTCTCGGTCTCGCCCTGCAGCAGACGTCCGACGGGGATGCCGGTCCACGCCGCGATGACGGCCGCGATGTCCTCGTCGGTGACCTGCTCGTTGACCATGCGCTCGCCCGCAGGGTTCGCCTCCGCCCGCTCGGCCTCGTCGATCTCGCGCTGGAGGCGCTTGATGGTCTCGTACTCGAGCCGGGACGCGCGCGCGTAGTCGGCCTCGCGCAGGGCACGGTCGCGCTCGGTGACCGCCTCGTCGTACTGCTTCTTCAGCTCGCCGACGCGGTTCAGGCCCGCCCGCTCCCGCTCCCACCGGGCCTCGAGGCCCTTCAGCTCGGCCTCCGCGGCATCCATCTGCTCGCGCAGCTTGGCGCGACGCTCCCGGGACGCGTCGTCCTTCTCCTTCTTGAGGGCGAGGTCCTCGAGGCGCATCCGGTCCACCTGGCGCCGGAGCTGGTCGATCTCGACCGGGCTGGAGTCGATCTCCATCTTGAGGCGGCTCATGGCCTCGTCGATCAGGTCGATGGCCTTGTCCGGCAGCTGGCGGCTCGGGATGTAGCGGTTCGAGAGGGCCGCCGCGGCCACCAGCGCGCCGTCGCTGATCGTGACGCCGTGGTGCGCCTCGTAGCGGCCCTTGAGGCCGCGGAGGATCGCGATGGTGTCCTCGACGCTCGGCTCGCCGACGTAGACCTGCTGGAAGCGGCGCTCCAGCGCGGCGTCCTTCTCGATGAACTCGCGGTACTCGTCGAGCGTGGTGGCGCCGATCAGGCGCAGCTCGCCGCGGGCGAGCATGGGCTTGAGCATGTTGGACGCCGCGACCGACCCCTCGCCGCCGCCCGCGCCCATGAGCACGTGCAGCTCGTCGATGAAGGTGATGATGCGGCCCTCGGACTCGGTGATCTCCTTGAGCACGCTCTTGAGGCGCTCCTCGAACTGGCCGCGGTACATGGCACCGGCGACCAGGGCGGAGATGTCGAGCGAGACGAGCTCCTTGTTCTTGAGCGACTCGGCGACGTCGCCGGCGACGATGCGCTGCGCCAGGCCCTCGACGACGGCGGTCTTGCCCACGCCGGGCTCGCCGATCAGGACGGGGTTGTTCTTGGTGCGGCGGGTCAGGACCTGGCTGACCCGCCGGATCTCGTTGTCGCGCCCGATGACGGGGTCGAGCTTGCCCGCTCGGGCACGCTCGGTGAGGTTGATGCCGAACTGTTCGAGGGCGCTCTGCGCTTCCTCCTGCCCGGGCTGCTGCGTGGCGTTCATGGTTCTCCTGAAATCTCGGTGACTCAAACTTGAGTCTTATAGGCTCAAGTTTAGCAAGCCTTCGCGCCGTGGGCAAGAGCCGCGTGGCACGGTCGGGCGCACTGCTACGCGCGCACGAACGTCGCAGGATCACGCCACGGTCGCAGGATTCCGGCGGATCTCTGCGACATTCGCGTGATTCTGCGACCAGGCGCGCGGCCGGACGCGCCCGGCGTTCAGGCGGCGGGGACGGATGCGGACGCGTCGACCCCGTCGCCCGCGACGCAGCCGAAGCGCGCGCGGTAGGCGGTGGGGGTCGTTCCGAGCACGCGCACGAAGCTCTGGCGCAGCACGCCCGCCGACCCGAACCCGCACTCCTGCGCGATGCGATCGAGGCCGTGATCGCTCAGCTCCAGCATCCGCTGCGCATGGAGCACGCGCTGGCGGTTCAGCCATGCCGCGGGGGTCATGCCGAGGTCCGCCTTGAACCGGCGCGCGAACGTGCGCGGCGACATGTGCGCCCTGGCCGCGAGCTGAGCGATCGTGAGCTCACGGCGGAGGTTCTGCACCATCCAGTCGGTCACCGGCGCGAGCGAGAGCGATGCCGTCTGCGCGATCGGCGTGGCGATGAACTGCGCCTGACCGCCGTCGCGCTGCGGCGGGACCACCATCCGGCGCGCGACCTTGTTGGTGAGCTCGGCACCGATCTCCTGCCGCAGCAGGTGCAGGCAGGCGTCGATGCCGGCGGCCGTGCCGGCGCTCGTGATGATCTTGCCGTCCTGCACGTAGAGCACATCGGGATCGACCTCGATCGCGGGGTACATCCGCGCCATCGCGTCGGTGTACTTCCAGTGCGTCGTGGCTCGCCGACCGTCGAGCACGCCCGCCGCGGCCACCACGAAGGCGCCGCTGCAGACCGTGAGCACCCAGGCGTCGCGCGCCACGGCCTCACGGATGACCCGAGCGACCCGGGTGTCGACCCGCGTCCACGACTCGCGCGGCACGGGCGTGATCACCACGAGATCGGCCTCGTCGGCGACGGCGAGATCCTCGCCGACGTTGATGGAGAAGCCGAGGCTGGAGACGACGGCCCCCGGCTGGGCGGCGCACACGTGGAACTCGAAGCCGGGCACGCCGTCGTCGGAGCGGTCGAGGCCGAACGCCTCGCACGCGACCCCGAACTCGAACGGCGCGAAGCCCGGCTGGACGACGACGGCGACGCTTCTCATGAGACCTCCGCGAGACGGACTTGGCAGATATCCGTTGATACATGTCCATTCTGCCACTCGTGGCGCTTTTCCCCTAGCCGTAGCTTTTCTGCCATGGTCGTGTTCCTCAGCATCCTCGGCGTCCTGGCGCTGATCGGCGTCGCCGCCACCGTCGTCGCGGTGCGCACCGACGGCTACGGCTCGGTCGCCACCGACTGGAGCCGCGTCCGCGAGCGCGACGACCCCGGCCCGACCCGTTCCGTCGAGCCGGCCCGGCCGGCCGGAGAGGACGCCGACGCCGAGCAGGGGCGCACGCGGCGCACGCTGGGCACCGATCCGATCTGCTGACCGCACGCGGCCGGCGGCGTCACCCGGCGAGCGACCCGACGGCGTCGAGCAGGATGCCGGCGGAGCGCGCCCACGTGAACCGGGCGATGTGCGCGCGCCCCGCGGCGATGACGGCTGCGCGCGTCCGGTCGTCGTCGAGGGCTCGCACCGCGGCCGCGAAGGCCGCGGCGTCCGTCGCCGGCACGTACTCCGCGCCGAGGCCCGCGACCTCGTGGAAGATCTCCAGGTCGCTGACCACGGCCGGGACGCCGAGGGCGAGCGCCTCCGCGATCGGCAGGCCGTAGCCCTCGTCGAGGCTCAGCGTGGCGAGCACACCGTCGTCGGCCAGCAGCGCGGCGTACTCGGCGTCCGTCACCCCGTCGTGGAACACGATGTCGGCGCCGGCCGGCGCGAGGGCCTGCAGCTCGGCGCGCCGGCCGGGCGCGATGCGGCTGAGCAGGTGGAGCGTGCGGCCGGGCAGCTCCGCCATGGCGCGCACGATCGTCTCGACGTTCTTGTACGCCATGAACGAGCCCATGTAGACGACGTGCCGCGGCGCGCCGCCGGTCACCGCACCCGCCGGCAGCAGATCGGCGAGCCGTTGCGGGGCGTTGGGCACCACCACGACCGGGCGCTCGGTGAGCCGCGCGGCCGCGAACTGCCGTCTGCTGGTCTCGCTGACGGTGACGACCAGATCGGCCGCGTTCAGCGTCAGCCGCTGCGGCAGGTACGACAGGTGGAACAGCCGCCAACCCAGCCGCACCGGCCAGGAGAGGCTCCGCGGCGGGGTGCGATGCCGGTAGTAGATCGTGTCGTGCAGCGTCAGGATCAGGCGGAAGCGGCGTCCGGCCGAGCCCATCGTCTGCATCGGCGTGTAGACGACGTCGGGGCGATGGCGGTTCAGGATGCGGGCGGTGAACGGCTCCCTCACCGAGGTCGGCGCGTGCAGCAGCAGGGTGCGAGCGCCCTCGGGCAGCAGGGGGGCCTGCGCCGGGTCGTGGATGAGGAAGGTCAGCTCGACGTCCGCGGCGGCCGCAGCCGCGACCGCGTGGGCGAGCTCCTGCGAGTAACGGCTGATCCCGTCGTGGAAGTCGGTGCGGATGTAGCGTGCGTCGAAGAACAGCCGCATCGTCAGTCCTCGAGCGGCTCTCCGCGGTACAGCTTCTCGAAGGTGTCCAGGGTGCGCTCGATGTCGTGGATCTTCACGCCGTCGAGCGAGGCCTGCTGCATCCGCCGGTACTCCTCGGGGGACGCCGTGAGCACGAGCTCCAGCTTGTCGGCGAGGTCGTCGGCGTTGCCGGGCTCGAACAGGTAGCCGTTCTCGCCGTCGCGCACGAGGTGCGGCAGCGCGACGGCGTCCGCCGCCACGACCGGCAGGCCGGACGCCATGGCCTCCATCGTCGCGATCGACTGCAGCTCGGCGATCGAGGCGATCGCGAACACGCTCGCGCGCGAGAGGAACTCGCGCAGATCCTCCTCGGACGTGCGGCCGTGGAAGGTGACGCGGTCGTCGATGCCGAGCTCGGCGGCCAGCTGCTGCAGGTTGTGGAGCTGGTCGCCGCCGCCGACCACGTCGAAGGTGAGATCGTGCTCGGGGGCGAGCTTCGCGACGGCCTGCAGCACCACGTTCACGTGCTTCTCGGTCGTGAGGCGCCCGACGAACAGCACCCGCTTCTGCTCGCGCGGGGTGAGGTCGGGACGGTAGTTGCCGGCGTCGATGCCGCAGCTGACCGCGATGACCCCGTGGATGTCGATCGTGGCCTCGAGGAACTCCGCCGCCTTGCGGGTGGGCGTGGTCACCGCCCGCGACAGGCGGAACGTGCGGCGCGCGTCGTCCCACGCCAGCTTGACGAAGATCTTGTCCAGCAGCGGCGGCAGGGTGGTGAAGTCGATGATGTTCTCGGCCATCACGTGATTGGTGGCCACGACCGGGATGCCGCGCGCTCGTGCGATGCGGGTGAGCGCTCGCCCGAGGACGATGTGCGACTGGCTGTGCACCACGTCGGCGGGCACCGCGTCGAGCACCTGGCGGGCGTAGTGCTTCGCCCGCCACGGCCAGACGAAGCGCAGCCAGTCGTGGGGCTTCCAGCGCACGGCCGGGATGCGGTGCACGGTGAGCGGGACGCCCTCGATCTGCTCGGTGAAGGTGCCTCCGTTGCGGTGCCCGACGCTGGGCGTGACGATGTGCACGTCGTGGCCGCGGGCGGTGAGACCTGCGGCGAGGCGCTCGGCGAACCGCGAGGCGCCGTTGACGTCCGGGGCGAAGGTGTCGCACGCCATGACGACGGTGAGGGGCCGCTTCGGCACGGCGCGCTCGGCGGAATCGTCGGTCGTCGTGTCGGGGGTCACGGGATGGTGTCAGCCTGTCTGTGCGGCGGGGAGGGTCGCGCGATACGGCAGCATGAGTCTACCCGAGGCCCCGCGCGAGCCCTCCGCGACTCACGCGTCGACGGGCGAGACGCGCTGATAGCCGCGGATGTCCGGGTACGGCGGGCGACGATCGGCCTGCAGATCGACCTCGAAGCTGTTCAGCAGCATCCCGAGCATCGTGAAGTTGCCGAGCGAGGCGATCGTGTCGACGACGCCGACCTCGCCGAAGTGCGCCACCATCGCGTCGAACAGCTCCTGCGAGACGAAGTGCTCGCGGAGAACCTGGTCGCAGAAGTCGAAGAAGACCTGGTCCTCCTCGGGCTCGAGGATCGGGCGCTCGTGGCGGGCGAGCTGGTCGACGGCCTCCGGCGAGATGCCCTCACGGACGGCGACGTCGACGTGCGCGTTCCACGAGTACTGGGCGTCGACGTAGCGGGCGGCGATCAGCAGCGAGAGCTCGCGCAGGCGCAGCGGCAGACTGGAGTCCCAGCGCAGGTAGGCGCCGAGCTGCTCGACGCGGTCGCACAGCTCCGGGCTCTGCAGCCACACCTGGAACGGGGCGCCGAGGCGTCCACGGCCGCCGGCGATGCGATCTGCGACCTCCTTCTGACGGGGGGTCATCTCCTCGGGGGCGATCTTCGCGATGCGCATGGGGCTCTCCACCTTCACTTCCGGCCGCGGGCGACCTCCCGACGCTATCCGCCGCGGGCGCGCCCGAGGAGCGTCCGGGGTGCAAGGTAAACCTGCACACGGCGCCGCGGCCGTACCCTGGCAGCATGCTGCGACTGCAGGCCGACGCCTCCCCCGACCAGTGGATCGCGGTCACCGGCTCGCTGGGCTTGCGCGGACGCCGGCACCGTCGCAAGGCGATCGGGATGCTGCTGGCCGGCGCGAACGCCGCCATGGGCGGTGAGGCTCGCGGCGGCGGGCTCACCGCGTGGGCGGCCAGTCAGGCGCTGCCGTTCCTCATGCGCCGAGCGGACGGCCGGGTGCTCGCCTGGATGTGGCAGGCGGATCCGACGCTCGTGGTCGTGATGGCGCAGCTGCAGGAGGCCACGCCGCAGCTGCGAGCGGCGCGCGCGATGATGCCGATGCGGTTCGACGACACCGAGGAGTTCCGCAACCCGCACCTGGGCGCGGGCGAGAAGCTCGTCGTCGACCTGCCGCCGAATCCCGCCACCCCGCCGTTCGCGACCTACACCTGGGACATCGGCTCCCACCTCGTGAACCTGCAGGCCGTCGGCGGCGATCGGGAGCGGTTCGGCACGGTGCTCGAGCCCGTGGAGCGGATCGCCCGCACCCTGCGGGTCGTGGACGACCTCCCGATCGGCGAGGCGGCCGAGGTGCTGCGGCTGCCGCCCGCCTGACCGGCGCGGATCACTCGCTCGGGGGATCGCTCCGGCGCGGCGTCTCGTTCAGCATCTGGAGCAGCCGCTCCACGTCCGCGCGGGTCGCGGGCAGCTGGTCCGTGTGCCCGCGCGTCGCGCGCTCGAGGACCCAGGAGGAGAACGTCGCGACGATCATCCCGACGAGCACGACGCCGCCGACCATGAGGAGCACCGCGAGGACCCGGCCCTGCGCCGTGACCGGCACGTAATCCCCGTAGCCGACCGTGGTGACGGTGCAGAACGCCCACCACACGGCGTCCCCGAACGAGGTGATCGAGGCGCCCGGGGCGTGACGCTCTGCCTGCAGCACGCTCAGCGAGATGTCCCAGATCAGCAGCATCGCCGCCCCGATGCCGTAGATCAGCAGGCGGGTGCGCAGCGAGCTCGCGGCGGTCCGGGTGAACGCGCGGACGTGCGTGAGCACCCCGAGCAGCCGAACCGGGCGCAGCGCGGGGACGAGCACGACGGCGAGGTCGAACAGGTGATGGAGCGCCCACCGACGGCGCGGGGGCGAGGCCAGCAGCAGCCGCACCAGGTAGTCGACGATGAACATCACCCAGATGATCGTGATGACCGTGCGGGTCACGACCGCCGCAAGCCCGTGCACGTCGCCGATGACGTGCACGGTGTAGACGATGAGGAAGACCAGGGCCGCGACGGTGAGCGGCCAGTAGGTCATCCGCTCCCACCGCCGGGTGCGGGCGTTCTCGCCGCGTTCGGACGGCGGCGCCTGCTCATCGCTCACAGGGGCACTCTAGACGCTGCAGGTCGGGCCGCCGCCGGCGGCGGCCGCGCGGGTGTCGCGATGCGATGTCAAGGTCTGGCCGGTGCCGTCGATGCGCTCGTATGGTGGGCCACGACGCAGTTGCGCCGCATCCATACCTCGGGAGGTCCGTATGAGCATCAATGACGACGACATCACCACCACCGGCGCGGCCGGCGGCGAGGGTCCGGCCGACGGCGGGGCGAACCCGCACGGCCACGACGGCGGCGCCGACG
>NZ_JASGEL010000019.1:0-38298 GCF_047606385.1 Microbacterium sp. | reverse complement strand
GCCGGCGCTGCCGCGGAAACCGGTGTCGGGGCGGGGGCGGCCGCAGGGGCCGGCGCGACAGCGGGCGTCGGCGCAGCGGACGGGGCGGGAGCGGACGCCTCGGCCTCCTCGACCTCGACCGGCTTCTCGGTGGACGGCGCCTCGGGGGCGGCCTCAGCGGCCGGTGCGGCCGCACCGTCGCCGATCCTGGCGAGCACGGCGCCGACGGCGACGGTCTCGTCCTCGTTCACGAGGATCGCCTGCAGGACCCCGGCGACGGGGGAGGGGATCTCGGTGTCGACCTTGTCGGTCGAGATCTCCAGCAGGGGCTCGTCGACGGCGACCTCGTCGCCGACCTGCTTGAGCCAACGGGTCACGGTGCCCTCGGTGACGCTCTCGCCCAGCTCGGGAAGGACGACGTCGCGGCCCTCACCGGATGCCGCGGGCTCAGCCTCCGCGGCGGGAGCCTCCGCCGCGGGAGCGGGGGCGGCCTCTTCCGCGGGCGCCTCGGCGGCGGGAGCGGCCTCGGCCGGCTCCTCCGCGGCGGGAGCGCTCTCGGCCGGCGCCTCGGCGGACGCGGCGCCGGAGCCGTCGCCGATCTTCGCGAGGACCGCGCCGATCTCGACGGTCTCGTCCTCGCTCACGAGGATCTCCTCGACCACACCGCTCACCGGCGAAGGGATCTCGGTGTCGACCTTGTCGGTCGAGATCTCCAGCAGGCCCTCGTCGACCTCGACGGTGTCGCCGACGTTCTTGAGCCAGCGGGTGACCGTTCCCTCGGTCACGCTCTCTCCGAGCGCGGGGAGGACCACGGAAGTGCTCATGGCATTTGCTCCTTCTTCAAGCGGGTCTTCTTAGCTTAGTGACGTGCGTGCGTCAGATCGTGTGCAGCGGCTTGCCGGCGAGCGCGAGGAACGCCTCGCCCAGGGCCTCGCTCTGAGTGGGATGCGCGTGCAGGAACGGCGCGACGTCCTCGGGATGCGCGTCCCACCCCACCACGAGCTGCGCCTCCGCGATGAGCTCGCCCACCCGGGACCCCACCATGTGCACGCCGACGACCGGACCGTCCACGCGGCGGATCACGCGCACGCTGCCCGCGGTGCCGAGGATCTCGCTGCGGGCGTTGCCGGCCAGGTTGTAGTCGGCGACGGCCACTGCGTCCGCGCCGAAACGCGCCTCGGCCTGCTCGCGGGTCAGGCCCACGGCCGCCAGCTCCGGCTGCGAGTAGGTGATGCGGGGGATGGTCTCCTCCGGCGCGGCGACCGGGGAGAGGCCGGCGATGCGCTCGGCCACCAGGATGCCGTGGGCGAACCCGCGGTGCGCGAGCTGCGGGCCGGCGACGACGTCCCCGACCGCCCAGACGCCCGGGACGGCGGTGCGCAGATCGGCGTCGACGACGACGAAGCCGCGGTCGAGGCGGACGCCGGCGTCCTCGAGGCCGAGCCCGGCGGTCGCCGGAGCGCGGCCCACCGCGACCAGGACCTGATCGGCGTCCAGCGACGTGCCGTCGTCGAGCGTGACCGTGACGGACGTGTCGTCCTGCGACACGGCGGCGACCCGGACGCCGGTGCACACCTGGATGCCGCGCTTGCGGAACCCGCGTTCCAGCCCCTTGCGCAGGGTCTCGTCCTCGTTCGGCACGAGGCTCGGCAACGCCTCGACGACGGTCACCTCGGCCCCGAGCGAGCGCCACAGGCTCGCGAACTCGACCCCGATCACGCCGCCGCCGAGCACGACGACGCTCGCCGGCACGGCATCCAGCTCCAGCGCGGTCTCGCTCGTCAGCACGCGGCCACCCGGCTCGACGCCGGGCAGCGCGCGGGTGACGGCGCCGGTCGCGACGACCACGTGCGGCGCGGTGAACACGTCGTCGCCGACGCTGACGCGGCCGGGCCCGTCGAGGCGCCCGTCGCCGGCGACCACCGTGATGCCCCGTGCGGCGAGCAGACCCTGCAGACCCTTGTACTTCCCCGCCACGACATCGCGTCGGAAGGACTGCATCCGGGCGGCGTCGACGCCGGCGAGGGTCGCGCTCACACCGAGGTGCGCGGCCTCCGCGAGGGTGTCGACGACCTCGGCGACGTGCAGCAGCGCCTTCGTGGGCACGCAGCCGCGGTGCAGGCACGTGCCGCCGACCTTGTCGCGTTCGACCAGGACGACGCCCTTGCCGAGCTCCGCGGCCCGGATCGCCGTCGCATAGCCGGCGCTCCCGCCGCCGAGCACGACGATGTCGGCGGTGATCTCGCTCATCAGGCCTGCCCGTCGACGAGCTCGATCAGGGTGCGCACGGTCGCCGCCGTCGGTCCCTTGTCGGTGAACCCGTACGGCGCGCCCTTGTTCATGCCGACCCCCGCGATGTCCAGGTGCACCCACGGGATGCGCGGCGCATCGGGTTCGTCACCGACGCGACCGACGAACCGCCGCAGGAAGAGCGCCGCGAACAACGAGCCGCCGGCCGGATCGCCGATCTTCGCGTTCTGCAGGTCGGCGATGGGCGAGTCCAGCTCGTCCTCCATATGGTCGGGCAGAGGCATCCGCCAGGCCGGCTCGGCCGCGCGGGCGGCGGCGTCCAGGTAGGTCGCGACCGCCTCGTCGTCGCCCATGATCCCGGTGTGCCGGGTTCCCAGCGCGACGGTGATCGCACCGGTGAGCGTCGCGACGTCGACGATGATGTCGGGATGCGACCGGCTCGCGTCCACGAGGCCGTCGGCCAGCACGAGCCGTCCCTCGGCATCCGTGTTGAGCACCTCGACGGTCGTGCCGTCGAGCATCGTCAGCACGTCGCCGGGGCGGGTCGCGCCGCCCGAGGGCATGTTGTCGGCCACGCAGAGATGCGCGGTGACGCGGACCGGGAGCGCGAGCTGCGCCGCGGCCCGCAGCACCGCGAGCGCCACCGCGGCCCCGCACATGTCGTACTTCATGCCGACCATGGACGCCGCCGGCTTCAGCGACAGGCCGCCGGTGTCGAACGTGATGCCCTTGCCCACGATCGCGACATGCCGGACCGCGCCGGCCGGGGCGTACTCGAGACGCAGGAAGCGCGGCGGGCGGGTCGAGCCCTGGCCGACGCCGAGGATCCCGCCGTAGCCCTGCGCGGCCAGCTCGGTCTCGTCGAGCACGGTGATCTCGACCGGGAGGTCCGCCAGCTCGACGGCCGCGCGCTCCGCGAAGTCGGACGGCCCGAGCCACTGGGCGGGGACGTTGACGAGGTCCTTCACGAGCGCGACGGCACCGGCCACGACGTCCGCACGTGTCGCGTCGGCGTCCGCGGCGTCGGCCGCGACCACGACCACCTCCGCGGCGCGCGCCGCCGGTGTCGTGGTCTTGTACCCGGCGAAGCGGTAGCCGCCCAGCCCTGCGCCCTCCAGGAGCGCGAGCGCCGCACCCGGACCCGCGGCCGGCGCGGCGACGGCGACCCGGGCGTGACCGGTGAGCTGACGGATGCCGGCGCCCGCCGCGATCCGCAGGGCGGCCGCATCCGGCGACGCCCCGGAGCCGACCACGGCGAGCGGGCCGTCGAAGACCTCGGGGGCGTCCGTGCGGAGATACGTCCCCGGCGCACCGGAGAACCCGAGCCGCGTGAGCCTCGCGCCGAGCGCGGCGAAGGCGGGGTCCTCGAAGAAGGGATGCGAGGGCGGCGGCAGCACGAGCACGGCGGCGTCGGTGCCGGCCTCGCGCAACTCGACAGCGGCCACGGACAGCGCGGGATACGGCATCCCCCCATCCTAGGCAGCGCCGTCATGACGGATCCGTGCCCCCGTGCCCCTCGTACGATGGGGACATGCCCTTCGACGTCCCCGTGTTCGACCCGGCAGAGCCGGCGCCCGTCATCGCGGCCGGGCTGCCGCTGGTCGTGCTGCTCACCGGCTTCACCGACGCCGGTGCGGCGGTGGCGCAGACGATCGACTTCGTGCGCGAGGGCGCCGACCACGAGCTGGTCCGCCGGTACGAGAACGACGTGCTGCTGGACTATCGTGCGCGCCGCCCGATCATCGAGTTCGACAAGGACCACCTCAGCGACTACCGGGCGCCGCGCCTGGAGCTGAGCCTGACCCGTGACGCGCTCGACCGGCCGTATCTGCTGCTGTCCGGCTACGAGCCCGACTTCGCCTGGGAGGCGTTCGTGGCCTCGGTCGTGGAGTTCGTGCGCGCCGCGCGCGTCTCGGCGGTCACCTGGGTGCACGCGATCGGGATGCCGGTGCCGCACACCCGGCCGCTGGGCACGACCGTGTCCGGCAACCGTGCCGCGATCACCCAGGCGCACTCGGTGTGGCAGCCGCACACCCAGGTGCCGGCCACGGCCGGTCATCTGCTGGAGTACCGCCTGGCGGAGGTGGGGATCGAGGTGGCGGGGTTCGTGCTGCTGGTCCCGCACTACCTCGGCGACACCGAGTACCCGGCGGCCGCCATCGCGGCGCTGGACGGCATCACCGCAGCCACCGGGCTCGTCTTCGTCGTCGACATGCTGCGCGAGGAGAACGAGGAGTTCCTCGCGAAGGTGGGCGAGCAGATCGCCGGCAACGAGGATCTGGCCCGCATGCTGACCGGCCTCGAGGAGCGGTACGACGCCTACATGGCGGGCGCCACCCAGGCGACGCCGCTGCTGCACGAGGCGGACCTGCCCAGCGCCGACGAGCTGGCCGCCGAGCTCGAGCGGTTCCTCGCGAACCGGCACGGCGGCGACGACGAGGCCCGCGGCCCGCTCGGATGAGGGGAATGCGTCGTCGAGCCGCGGCGTTGCGGTACGGGTGAGGCGCACTCGCGTCCGCCCGCGTATGCGACAATGGAGGACCGACCCGTTGTCCGGCACTGCGACTCGTTCGCCGTGGACTTGACAAGGGTCTTACTAGTGTCCGCAGACGATCGCGGCATCCACCCCGGGAAAGGCTAACCGTGACTGTGAGCACGAAGACCGCCGACCGTTCACGCACCGCCGCTGCTGCGGCGACCGAAGAGATCCCTGACGCTCCGGAGAGCACGACGACGGCGACGAAGAAGCCGTCGGCCAAGACGGCCGGCGGGAAGCCGGCCGCGTCGAAGTCCGCCGCATCGAAGAAGGCGTCGGGGCGCACGACCAAGAAGGCCGACGCCGAGGACGAGGAGTTCGACGGCGAGGTCGACGAGGAGAGCCTCGACGAGGAGCTCGACGAGACCGACGACGAGGCCGAGGCGGAGGGCGCCGCCACGGCGAAGCCGGCGGAGAAGAAGCCCGACGACGACGAGGAGGACGAGGAGGAGACGACCAAGCCGGCGTTCTCCGAGCCGCTGCCCACCGGCGCGATCGTCATCTCCAGCTCGGACGAGGACGACGTGCCCGTCTACTCGACCCAGATCACCGGCGCGACGGCCGACCCGGTCAAGGACTACCTCAAGCAGATCGGCAAGGTGCCGCTGCTGAACGCGGCCGAAGAGGTCGAGCTCGCGATGCGCATCGAGGCGGGCCTGTTCGCGGAGGAGAAGCTGTCGCACATGGCGGCGGCCGAGAAGTCCACGCAGCTGGGGCTCGATCTGCAGTGGGTCGCCCGCGACGGGCAGCGCGCGAAGAGCCACCTGCTCGGCGCGAACCTGCGCCTGGTGGTCTCCCTCGCCAAGCGCTACACGGGCCGCGGCATGCAGTTCCTCGACCTGATCCAGGAGGGCAACCTCGGCTTGATCCGTGCGGTCGAGAAGTTCGACTACACCAAGGGCTTCAAGTTCTCGACCTACGCCACCTGGTGGATCCGGCAGGCGATCACACGCGCCATGGCAGACCAGGCCCGCACCATCCGCATCCCCGTGCACATGGTCGAGGTCATCAACAAGCTCGCCCGCGTGCAGCGCCAGATGCTGCAGGACCTGGGCCGCGAGCCCACGCCGGAGGAGCTCAGCCGCGAGCTGGACATGACCCCCGAGAAGGTCATCGAGGTGCAGAAGTACGGCCGCGAGCCGATCTCGCTCCACACTCCGCTCGGCGAGGACGGCGACAGCGAGTTCGGCGACCTGATCGAGGACACCGAGGCCGTGGTGCCGGCGGACGCCGTGGGCTTCACGATGCTGCAGCGTCAGCTCGAGTCCCTCCTCGACTCGCTCAGCGAGCGCGAGGCCGGCGTGATCCGCATGCGCTTCGGCCTGGGCGACGGGCAGCCCAAGACGCTCGACCAGATCGGCGACACGTTCGGGGTGACGCGTGAGCGCATCCGGCAGATCGAGTCGAAGACGATGGCGAAGCTTCGTCACCCGTCGCGGTCGCAGTCGCTGCGGGACTACCTCGAGTGAGCGAAGCCGCAACGCCCCAGGCGAACGACGGCAAGGCGCTGACGACCGAGGTCGAGGGCGCGGTCTATCAGCGCATCCCGATCCGCACCCGGGTCGTCCTCCCCGGCGACGCGCTCGACCCGTTCATCACGGAGTACGCCGTCGACGCGGTGGCGCCCGGAGACGTGCTGTTCGTCACCGAGAAGATCGTGGCGATCACGCAGGGCCGCTCGTATCTCGTGGCGGAGATCCGGCCCCGCCGGCTCGCCGTCTTCCTCTCGAAGTACGTGACCCGCACCCCGTACGGGATCGGGCTGGGCATGCCGGAGACGATGGAGATGGCGCTGCGCGAGTGCGGGACGCCCCGCATCCTGTTCGCCGCGGCCGTCTCGGCGGTGACGAAGCCGTTCGGGCGCAAGGGCGACTTCTACCGGATCGCCGGCGACAAGGCGCGCGCGATCGACGGGCCGACCAGCGGCACGATCCCGCCGTACAACAAGGCGGTGGTGCTGGGGCCGCGACGTCCGCGCGAGGTCGCCGCACAGCTGCGGACGCTGCTGCCGGCGGGCGTGGACGTCGCCGTGGTCGACATCAACGACCTGGGCGGGAACATCCTCGGCTCGACGCTCGACCGGGCCGGCGAGAGGCGCCTGGTCGCGATCCTGCGCGACAACCCGCTCGGGCAGGGGCACCAGTCGACCCCGCTGGGCATCGTCCGCCGCGTCTGAGGGTCGGCCGGCGGCTCCGGATCAGACCGCGTCGACCAGGCGCGCGGTCTCGTCGTGCCAGCTGGTGGCGACGGCGCGCAGCTTCTCCTCGTACTTGCGGCCGTGGTGGGCGCAGAACAGCAGCTCGCTGCCGTTGACCTCGGCGGCGATGTAGGCCTGCGCGCCGCAGGAGTCGCAACGGTCCGCTGCGGTGAGGCGGAACGCGAGAACCGGGGCCTGCTCGGGTGCGGTCGTGGTGTTCATCGCGGTGCCTCCTCCAGGTTTCGTGCGCTGCGTGGTCCCCTCATACAACCACGCGGATGTTTCCGGAATGCCGCGATCGGGTCACATTTCGCTGTGCGCGTATCCGACCCCGCGCGGGCCGTGTCCGTGCTCGGAAGCGTCCGACGCCGCGGATACGCTTGAGGATTGTGACCGCCGAATACTCCGCCCACCACCTGCAGGTCCTGGAGGGGCTCGAGGCGGTCCGCAAGCGTCCCGGCATGTACATCGGCTCCACCGACTCGCGCGGCCTGATGCACTGCCTGTGGGAGATCATCGACAACTCGGTCGACGAGGCGCTGGCCGGCAACGGATCCCGGATCGAGATCGTCCTGCACGCCGACGGGAGCGTCGAGGTGCGCGACAGCGGCCGCGGCATCCCGGTCGACATCGAGCCGCGCACTGGCCTCACCGGCGTCGAGGTCGTCTTCACGAAGCTGCACGCGGGCGGCAAGTTCGGCGGCGGCTCGTACGCGGCGTCCGGCGGACTGCACGGCGTGGGCGCCTCGGTCGTGAACGCGCTCTCGGAGCGGCTGGAGGTCGAGGTGGACCGCGCCGGCAAGACGTGGGCCATGTCGTTCCACCGCGGCGAGCCGGGCCGGTTCGCCGACGCCGGCGGTCCGCATCCGGATGCCGCCTTCACGCCGTTCCGGGAGAAGAGCGAGCTGCGGGTCGTCGGCCGCGCGGCCAAGGGGGCGACGGGCACCCGCATCCGCTACTGGGCCGACCGGCAGATCTTCACGAAGGACGCCGCGTTCTCGCTGGACGACCTCGTGCAGCGCGTGCGCCAGACGGCGTTCCTCGTGCCCGGGCTCGAGATCGTGCTGCGCGACGAGCGGGCCGCGGACGCGGCGCCCGTCGAGTCGGTCTACCGCTTCGACGGCGGGATCTCGGAGTTCGTGGAGTTCCTCGCGCCCGACTCGGCGGTCACCGACACGTGGCGGCTGACCGGGATGGGCACCTTCACCGAGACGGTGCCGGTGCTGCAGGCGTCCGGGGCGATGGTGCCGACCGAGATCGAGCGCGAATGCGGCGTCGACGTCGCGCTGCGCTGGGGGACCGGCTACGAGACGGTGAGCCGTTCGTTCGTGAACATCATCGCGACGCCCAAGGGCGGCACCCACCAGCAGGGATTCGAGCAGGGCCTCATGAAGGTGCTGCGCGCGCAGATCGACCAGAACGCCCGGCGGCTGAAGGTCGGCAACGACAAGCTGGAGAAGGACGACATCCTCGCCGGTCTCACCGTCGTGCTCACGGTGCGGCTGCCCGAGCCGCAGTTCGAGGGGCAGACCAAGGAGGTGCTGGGCACCCCGGCGGTGCGGCAGATCGTGTCGTCCGTCGTCGCGAAGGAGCTGACGGCGCGGTTCGCCTCCGCCAAGCGCGACGACAAGGCGCAGACCGCGCTGCTGCTGGACAAGATCGTCTCGGAGATGAAGGCGCGCATCTCTGCGCGCACGCACAAGGAGACCCAGCGCCGCAAGAACGCGCTGGAGTCGTCCTCGCTGCCCGCCAAGCTCGTTGACTGCCGCTCGAACGACGTCGCCGACTCCGAGCTGTTCATCGTCGAGGGCGACTCCGCGCTGGGCACGGCGAAGCTCGCGCGCAACAGCGAGTACCAGGCGCTGCTGCCGATCCGCGGCAAGATCCTCAACGTGCAGAAGGCGTCCGTGAGCGACATGCTCTCCAACGCCGAGTGCGCGTCGATCATCCAGGTGATCGGCGCGGGGTCGGGACGCTCGTTCGACCTCGAGGCGGCCCGCTACGGCAAGGTCATCCTGATGAGCGACGCCGACGTCGACGGCGCGCACATCCGTACCCTGCTGCTCACGCTGTTCTTCCGCTACATGCGTCCGCTCGTGGAGGCCGGCCGGGTGTACGCGGCCGTGCCGCCGCTGCATCGCGTCGTCGTGAAGGGCCCGGGCTCGAAGCCCAACGAGACGATCTACACGTACGGCGAGTCGGAGCTGCATGACCTGCTCGGGCGGCTGACCAGGCAGGGCAGGCGCTGGCAGGAGCCGGTGCAGCGGTACAAGGGACTCGGCGAGATGGACGCCGATCAGCTCGCCGTCACGACGATGGACCGCGCGGGGCGGACTCTGCGCCGCGTGCAGGTGATCGACGCGGAGCAGCACGCCGCCGTGTTCGACCTGCTGATGGGCAACGAGGTCGCGCCGCGCCGCGACTTCATCGTCTCCTCCAGCGACCGGCTCGCGCGGGAGCGCATCGACGCCTGAGAACGGTCCGCGCTCAGGCGATCGGGGCTCCCACGGCGGCGACCACGGCCTCCGACGGCACGCCGGAGGCGTCACGTCTCGCGCCCGACGCGGGCAGGGCGCGCACCGCGCCGTCGGGGCCGACGGCACGCGGCTGGGCGCCGACCCACGCGAGCGTCAGCTGGTCCTCGCCCTTCAGGAACCGCTGCGCCCTCACCCCGCCGGTCGCGCGGCCCTTCGGCGGGAACTCGTCGAACGCCGACACCTTCCCGCTGCCGGCGTCGGTCCCGGCCAGCGCCTGTGACGAGCCGGCGAGGGTCACCACGACGGCGTCGGATGCGGCATCCACCACGCCGAAGAACACGACGGACGCGCCGGGCGAGAGCCGGATGCCGGCCATGCCGCCCGCCGCCCGACCCTGCGGCCGCACGCTCGCGGCGTCGAAGCGCAGCAGCTGCGCGTCGGAGGCCACGAACACGAGCTCGGCGCCGTCGGGCGCCGGCGCTGCTCCCACGACCCGGTCGCCGGGCTTGAGCGCGATGATCTCGACCTCGTGCTTGTTCAGGGGGAGCTCGGTCGCAGCCACCCGCTTGACGGTCCCGTTCGCCGTGCCGATCGCGATGACCGGCTCGGCGACCAGGGGCACGAGCGCGACGACGTGCTCGGAGCCTGCGAGTCCCACGTACTGGTCGGCCCTGGTCCCGGCCGCGAGCTGAACGGCGTTCCCCGGAACGGACGGCAGATCCACAGGGGAGAAGCGGACGAGCCGTCCGGCGCTGGTGACCGCGCCGACCTCGCCGCGCACGGTCGTGTCCACCGCCGAGCGCACCGCGTCGTGCTTCGCGCGCCGGGTGGGGGCGACGACCTCGCCCTCCGGCGAGAGCACGGCCCGCACCATCCGTCCGGTCGCCGACAGGTAGACGCGGCACGGGTCGTCGGCCAGCTGCAGGTCGACGGCGGCCGCCTTGCCGCGCGCGGTCACCGGGCCCCCGTCCAGCAGCAGCGTGCGCCGCGGCGTCCCGTACGTCTCCGCCGCGGCGTCCAGCTCCCGGGCGACCTGGGCGCGCAGCAGCGCATCGCTGCCCAGCAGCTCCTCGAGGCTCGCGATCTCCGCCTGCAGCTGATCGCGCTCGGCCTCCAGCTCGATGCGCGAGAACTTGGTGAGGCGACGCAGACGCAGCTCGAGGATGTACTCCGACTGCACCTGGCTGAGGTCGAACACGTCCATGAGGCGCGTGCGCGCCTGCTCGGCGTCGTCGGAGGCGCGGATGACCTGGATGACCTCGTCGATGTCGAGGATCGCGATCAGCAGCCCCTCCACCAGGTGCAGCCGCTCGCGCCGGCGCGCCAGGCGGTACCGCGAGCGGCGCGTGACGACCTCGATGCGGTGGTCGAGATAGACCCGCAGCAGCTCGACCAGCCCGAGGGTGCGCGGCTGACCGCCCACCAACGCGTTGTTGTTGATGCCGAACGACTCCTCCATCGGAGTCAGCCGGAACAGCTGCTCCAGCACCGCGTTCGGGTCGAACCCGGTCTTGATGCCGATGACCATGCGCAGGCCGTGACGTCGGTCGGTGAGGTCGGTGACGTCCGAGATCCCGGTGAGCTTCTTCGCGTTCACCGCGTCCTTGATCTTCTCGATCACCCGCTCGGGACCGACCATGTACGGCAGCTCGGTCACGACGATGCCGGTCCTGCGCGGGCCGAGCGCCTCCACGGTCGTCTTCGCGCGGGTGCGGAACGTGCCGCGACCGCTCGCATAGGCGTCGCGGATGCCGTCGAGTCCGACGATGATGCCGCCGGAGGGCAGATCGGGGCCCGGCACGAACTCCATCAGCTCCTCGAGCGTCGCCTCCGGATGCTGCAGCAGGTGGGTGGCGGCGGCGACCACCTCGATGAGGTTGTGCGGAGCCATGTTGGTGGCCATGCCCACCGCGATGCCGGTCGTGCCGTTCACGAGCAGGTTCGGGAAGGCGGCCGGCAGCACCTCCGGCTGCATGATCTGGCCGTCGTAGTTCGGGACGAAGTCGACGACGTCCTCGTCGAGGTCCTCGGTCAAGGCGAGCGCGGCCGGCGCCAGACGCGCCTCGGTGTAGCGGGATGCCGCCGGGCCGTCGTCGAGCGACCCGAAGTTGCCGTGTCCGTCCACCAGCGGCACCCGCAGGGCGAACGCCTGTGCCAGCCGCACCAGCGCGTCGTAGATCGGCGCATCGCCGTGCGGGTGGAGCTTGCCCATGACCTCGCCGACCACGCGCGCGCTCTTCACGTGGCCGCGGTCGGGGCGCAGGCCCATGTCGGCCATCTGATACAGGATGCGGCGCTGCACCGGCTTCAGCCCGTCGCGCGCATCGGGCAGGGCGCGGGAATAGATGACCGAGTAGGCGTACTCGAGGTACGAGCCCTGCATCTCGGTCGAGAGGTCGATGTCCTCGATGCGGCCTTCGGCGGGAGACGGATCGGAACGCGGAGATGGCATGGGCGAGCAGGGACCTCGGGTCGGCGGAGGGCCCGCGGCGGTGTGCCAGACTGGCCCGGATGACCCTCAGCCTACCGGCGCGGCCCGCCGGGGCCCGGAGCCTCACCGAGGTGCTGCCGATCCTGATCGACGCCCTCGAGGGGACCTCCGCCGTGCTGCCGCCGGTCCGCAGCGGCATCGTGTTCGTGCTCGACGGGCTGGGTGCGCGCAACCTCGCCGCCCGTCGTGCGCACGGTCGGTTCCTCGCCGCGGCCATGGGCCGGAAGGACGTCGCGCGCAGCGTCTTCCCCAGCACGACGGCGGCGGCGCTCACCTCGCTGCTGACCGCCGCCTGGCCGGGGGAGCACGGGGTCGTCGGCTACCGGGTGCGGCTGCCCGAGACCGGCGTCGTGGTGAACCAGCTCAACGGCTGGGAGGGCGGCGGGCTCGACCCTCTCACCTGGCAGCGCGCCGAACCCCTGCTGATGCAGGAGGCGCGCCGCGGCCGGCCCTGCTTCGTGGTGTCCAAGCCGGACTATGTCACGAGCGGGTTCACGGCCGCGACCCTGCGCGGCGCGGAGATCCACGGCGCCGGCGCGCTCGACGAGCGTGTCGAGCTGGCCGCGCACCTCGCCCGCAGCCACGAGGGCGCGCTCGTCTACCTGTACGGGCCGGAGCTCGACGTGGTCGGCCACCGGAAGGGGGCCGACTCGGACGAGTGGGCCTTCGCGCTCGAAGCCGTGGACGCCGCCGCCCGCCGCCTGCACGAGGCCGTCGGGGCGACGGCCGGCATCCTGGTCACCGCCGACCACGGGATGGTGGACGTCGCCCCCTCCCGCCACGTGCTGTTCGGGGAGGGGCCGCTGACAGACGGCGTGACCGCCGTGGGCGGCGAGCCGCGGATGCTGCATCTCTACGCCGCGGAGGGCGCGGCATCCGATCTGCACGCGGCGTGGTCCGCGTCCGAGCGCGACCGGGCCTGGGTGCTCACGCGGGACGAGGCGATCGGCGCCGGTCTGTTCGGGCCGCACGTCGACGAGGCCGTCGCGGCGCGGATCGGAGATGTGCTGGTGGTGGCACGTGCCCGGCTCGCGTACTACGACGATCGGGTGGCGGACACCTCGCCGCGCAAGATGGTCGGACAGCACGGGTCGCTCAGCGACGAGGAGACGACGGTGCCGCTCATCCGTCTGGGCGCGTTCTCGCGCTGACGGATCAGTCAGCCCTCGTCGCCCCGGGCGCCGAACACGATCTCGTCCCACGACGGCATCGAGGGGCGCCCCTTCCGCCGCGGCGTCTCGGCCTCCGGCTCGACGGTCTCGAACGTCGCCTCGGCACCCGGCTCGAGCGCGTCGAACAGGGCGACCGGCGCCGGGGTGCGCTCCTCCGCCTCGCCGGTCGGCGCCGGGGTGCGCTGACCGCGACGACGGCGCAGCGCCTCGAGCAGGTCGGCCGTCTCCGGCGACGCCACCGGTGCGTCCGGTGCGCGCTTGATCGCGGCGTCCTGCACGGCGACGCTGGAGCCCTCCGCGACCTCCGGCACGACCCGCGGGCCGAACGCACCGCTGTCGAAACGGGAGTCGTCCTTCAGTCCCGGTGCGTCGAGCGCGCGCAGTCGCGGGATGAGGCCTTCGGGCAGCGAGCCCTGCCGGGACAGCTGCGTGGCGTCCGCGTTGAGCGGTGCGAGCGTGCTGCGGCGCGGGTCGAACGACCAGCGGGCATCCCGCTCGACGTCGCCGGCGATGAACAGGAGCTTCACGATCCAGCCGTCCGGCTCCTTCCAGCCGCTCCAGCGCTCTCCGCTGGCCGACGCCTCGGCCAGCTTCGCGCGCACCGCGACCCCGAACGTCGTGGACGGCGCGTCGTCGAAGTCGCCGGCCGTGAGCACCGGCACCGACAGCGCCTGACCCACGATGAACTCGCGCTCGGCGATCACCGGCGGCTCGTAACGTCGGACGTCCTCGATCGCGACGCCCAGCAGCTCCGCGACGTCCTCCGCGGACAGACCGGCCCGAATCTGCGCCTGGATCTCGCGCGGGCTCGCCTTGTGGGCGGGGACGGGCTCGGGCGCGGGCCCTCGGGCGCGACGGACCTCGGCACGCAGCACCTCGTCGACGGCGAGGGCGAAGCGCTCACCCGCCGGGGTCGCCAGCACGAGCGATCCCGCTTCGGTGCCGATCACTCTCAGCTGTTCCATGCGTCACACGCCTCCGATCCGCGGTGTGTGGCCATGCTGACACACGCCCCGCCCAACGCCGGGAATATCCGGCGCGCGCCGCGAGTTTTCCCGCGGGCATGATCCGCTCGTGCATTTGCGAAATGACGGTCGGTCATGCAAACTATCGCCGCCTGCACGCCCGAAGGCGCGCTCCACCCGAGGAAAAAGAGACATACACGCATGGCCACGGACTACGACGCCCCCCGCAAGAACGAGGACGACAGCGAGTCGATCGAGGCGCTCAAGGAGCGCGTTCCCGACAAGCTGTCGGGGGCGGTCGACGTCGAAGACGCCGACAATCCTTCCGGCTTCGAGCTCCCGGGCGCCGATCTGTCCGACCTTGAGCTCGACGTCGTCGTGCTGCCGGCGCAGGAGGACGAGTTCACCTGCGTGAGCTGCTTCCTGGTGAAGCACCGCTCGCAGCTCGACCACGAGGAGGCCGCGGGGCCTATCTGTGTGGAGTGCGCGGCCTGAGCTGCGCGCGGCGGACGGCCGCGGCCAGCCGGTCCGGGGTGCGGCTGGAGACCACCCATGCCGGCGCCGGGTCGTCGGGATCGGTCAGCGGGAACACCACCAGTCCGTCGATCCCGCCGCGAAGCATGTGCCAGGCGCGCACCGGCAGCCCGGGTCCGCGCGCCGCGCGCGCCTGGTCTCCGCGCAGCACCGTGGGCTCGCCGAGGTAGGAGACGTCGATGCGGGCGGGTCCTGCGCGCAGGACCGAGCCGGCGACCTCGACGCTCGGCGCGAGACCGATCAGGGCCGCGACCATCACGACGGCGACGACGGCGCCGATCACGAGCGCGAGCGTCGTGCCGATCTTCACGAAGACGAGGGCGGCCATCGGCGCGCACACCATCGCCGCGACGATCGTCCAGAGGGACGGAGCAAGACGCTCTCGGTAGGCGGCGTGTCGACGCCGGGAGCGCGAGTTCATCTTCTGCATTACCCTCGTTGGGTGACCGAAACCGTGGACGTCCCCATTATCGCGTCCGCGGCTCCCGTCTACGCCCATCCGGGCGACGCCGGTGCGGATCTGACCGCCGCCGAGCCGGCGCGGCTCGAGCCCGGACGCCGCGCCCTGGTCGGCACCGGCGTGCGCATCGCCCTGCCGGACGGCTACGTCGCCTTCGTCGTCCCTCGCAGCGGCCTGGCCGCGAAGCACGGCATCACGATCGTCAACGCGCCCGGCACGGTCGACGCTGGCTATCGGGGCGAGATCAAGGTCGCGCTGCTGAACACCGACCTGGCGGAGCCGTACGAGGTCGCCGTGGGCGACCGCATCGCCCAGCTCATCGTGATGCCGGTGCCGCGGGCACGTTTCGTCCCGGTCGACGAGCTGCCCGAGAGCACGCGCGGCGAGGGCGGCTTCGGCTCGACCGGGTACACCGGCAATGGAGGGAATCCCGCATGAGCGACGTGTCGCCGGCTTCGCCGAAGTCCGCACCCGAGGACCGTGCGACCGAGGGACCGTTCGACGAATCCGAGGTCAACCCGGTCCGCCCGTACATCGACCTGGGCGCCATCAAGGTGCTGCCCCGGGAGGGGCTGAATCTGCGGCTCGAGGTCGAGGAGCAGACCAAGCGCATCGTCGCGGTCGGACTGGACTATGCCGGCTCGACCCTGCAGGTGCAGCCGTTCGCGGCGCCGCGCACCACGGGCCTGTGGGAGGAGACGCGCGAGCAGATCCGCCAGCAGGTCCGCCAGCAGGGCGGCCGCGTCGAGGAGCGCACCGGACCGCTCGGGCCCGAGCTGCTCGCCGAGGTGCCCGTCGCCGCGACCGCGGACGCCGCGGCCGGCATGCGCCTGGCCCGCTTCGTCGGCGTCGACGGGCCGCGCTGGTTCCTCCGCGGCGTGATCGGGGGAGCGGCCACCGCGGACGTGGGCGCCGCCGCCCAGGTCGAGGCGCTGTTCCGGTCGCTCGTGGTCGTGCGCGGCTCGGTCCCCATGCCGCCGCGCGACCTGATCCCGCTGAAGATGCCGGCGACGCCGGGGTCGGCGTGAGCGAACCGTCGCCCGAGGAGGAACGGGACTCGGTCTCCGCCGCGTTCGGCCAGGCGCTGGGCGCGGCCGCTGCCCGTGCCGGGCTGGACCCGGATGCGAAGGCCTCGACCGGGCATGTCGTGTGGCGGGCGATGGGCGGATGGCGCGGTGTCGCCGAGTCGGTCCTGCCGAGCCTCGTGTTCGTCGTGGTGTACACGGCGACGCTCGAGCTGGTGTGGTCCCTCGTGGCGTCGGTCGGGATCGCCGTCGTGTTCACCGCGGTGCGCTTCGCCCAGAAGTCGCCGCCGGCGTCCGCGCTGGGCGGCCTCGTCGCGGCCGTCGCCGCCGCGGCGCTCGCCCTGATCACCGGCAACCCGTCGGACAACTTCGTCCCCGGCCTGCTCACCAACCTCGGCTACGGCGTCGCGATGCTCGTGTCGGCCGTCGTCGGCTGGCCCGTCGTCGGCCTCGTCGCCGGCTACCTGATGGGCGAGGGCACCCGCTGGCGCGGCGATCGCCGCAAGCGCCGCACCTTCTTCTGGCTCACGATCGCGTGGGCCGGGCTGTTCGCCGCGCGTCTGATCGTGCAGTTCCCGATCTACCTGAGCTCGCTGGACGCCGCGAACCGCGAGTCCGCGGTCGCGCTGCTGGGCACGCTGAAGATCGCCATGGGGCTGCCGCTGTTCGCGCCGCTGCTGGCGGTGACGTGGCTCGCCGCGAGGTCGCTGTACACCCGGCGGACAGAGGCGGCATCCGACGGCTCGCCGTCCACGCCCGAGTGATACATTTATCTTGATGTCAAGATAAATCTGCCCCTGTCGGCGGTAAGGCATGCCTTGCTAGCCTGCCTCCCAGGAGGAGGCGAAGATGGGGGCGTCGGGCCTCGGACCCGGCCCTGCGCGAACGAAGGAGACGATCGTGTCGACGGTGGACAGCTTCGGTGCCAAGAGCACCCTGACGGTCGGCAGCACCGACCACGAGATCTTCCGTATCGACGCGGTCGACGGCTACCGCAGGCTTCCGTTCAGCCTGAAGGTGCTGCTGGAGAACCTGCTGCGCACGGAGGACGGCGCCAACGTCACCAAGGAGCAGATCCAGGCGCTCGGGTCGTGGGACCCCGAGGCGGACCCGGACACGGAGATCCAGTTCACCCCGGCACGCGTGGTGATGCAGGACTTCACGGGTGTGCCGTGCATCGTCGACCTCGCCACGATGCGCGAGGCGGTCACCGCCCTCGGCGGCGACCCGAACAAGATCAACCCGCTCTCGCCCGCCGAGATGGTCATCGACCACTCGGTCATCGCCGACCTGTTCGGCACCGAGAACGCCCTCGAGCGCAACGTCGAGATCGAGTACGAGCGCAACGGCGAGCGCTACCAGTTCCTCCGCTGGGGCCAGACCGCGTTCGACGACTTCAAGGTCGTCCCGCCCGGGACGGGCATCGTGCACCAGGTCAACATCGAGCACCTGGCGAAGGTCGTCTACGACCGCACCGTGGGGGGCGTGCTGCGCGCCTACCCCGACACCTGCGTCGGCACCGACTCGCACACCACGATGGTCAACGGCCTGGGGGTGCTGGGCTGGGGCGTCGGCGGCATCGAGGCCGAGGCCGCGATGCTCGGACAGCCCGTCTCCATGCTCATCCCGCGCGTCGTCGGGTTCAAGCTCACCGGCGAGATCCCGGCCGGCGTGACCGCGACCGACGTCGTGCTGACGATCACCGACATGCTGCGCCGGCACGGCGTCGTCGGCAAGTTCGTCGAGTTCTACGGCGCGGGCGTCGCCGAGGTTCCGCTGGCCAACCGCGCCACCATCGGCAACATGAGCCCGGAGTTCGGCTCGACCGCCGCGATCTTCCCGATCGACGACGTGACGCTCGAATACCTGCGCCTCACCGGCCGTGACGAGCAGGCGGTCGCGCTCGTCGAGGCGTATGCGAAGGCGCAGTCGCTGTGGCACGACCCGGCGTACGAGCCGGTCTACAGCGAGTACATGGAGCTCGACCTGTCCACGGTGGTGCCGTCGATCGCCGGCCCGAAGCGCCCGCAGGACCGCATCCTGCTCAGCGAGGCGAAGGAGCAGTTCGAGAAGGACATCCTCAACTACGCCACCCCGACGGCGTCCGACTCGATCGTCGACCTCGAGTCGGACCAGTCGTTCCCGGCGTCCGATCCCGGGCCGGTGCCCGGTGAGGAGTCGACCCACACCGGTGAGATCCTCATCGCCAGCGGCGGGCCGGCCGCGGCGTCGAAGCCGGTGAAGGTGTCGCCTCCGGAGGGGCAGCCGTACATCCTCGACAACGGGGCGGTGACGCTCGCCGCGATCACGTCGTGCACGAACACGTCGAACCCCTCCGTGATGATCGCCGCGGGTCTGCTGGCCCGCAAGGCGCTGCAGAAGGGACTGCAGCAGAAGCCCTGGGTCAAGACGACGCTCGGCCCCGGCTCGAAGGTCGTCACCGACTACTACGAGAAGTCGGGCCTCGACAAGGACCTCGAGGGCCTCGGCTTCTACACGGTCGGCTACGGCTGCACGATCTGCATCGGCAACTCCGGGCCGCTGATCGAAGAGGTCTCGGCCGCGATCAACGACAACGACCTCGCGGTCACCGCCGTGCTCTCCGGCAACCGCAACTTCGAGGGCCGCATCAGCCCCGACGTCAAGATGAACTACCTCGCCTCGCCGCCGCTCGTGGTCGCGTACGCGCTGGCCGGCTCGATGAACTTCGACTTCGAGACGGATCCGCTCGGCGTCGGCGCCGACGGGGAGAAGGTGTTCCTGAAGGACATCTGGCCCGCCCCGGACGAGGTGCAGGAGATCATCGACTCCTCCATCTCCCGTGACCAGTTCATCACCCAGTACGCCACCGTCTTCGACGGCGACGAGCGCTGGCGGAACCTGCCGACCCCCACCGGGCCGGTCTTCGAATGGGACGAGCAGTCGACGTATGTGCGCAAGGCGCCGTACTTCGACGGGATGCGGATGGAGCTCAGCCCGGTCGCCGACATCATCGGTGCCCGCGTCATGGCGACGCTCGGCGACTCGGTCACGACCGACCACATCAGCCCGGCCGGCAACATCAAGGCGGGCACGCCCGCCGCGCAGTACCTGACCGAGCACGGCGTCGCGCAGAAGGACTTCAACTCCTACGGCTCCCGCCGTGGCAACCACGAGGTCATGATCCGCGGCACCTTCGCCAACATCCGCCTGAAGAACGAGCTGGTCGCGGCGGTCAACGACGGCAAGATCGTGGAGGGCGGCTACACCCGCGACTTCACCCAGCCGGGCGGACCGCAGTCCTACATCTACGACGCGAGCATGAACTATCAGGCGCAGGGCACTCCGCTCGTGATCTTCGGCGGCAAGGAGTACGGCTCCGGCTCGTCGCGCGACTGGGCGGCGAAGGGCACGAACCTGCTCGGGGTGAAGGCGGTCATCACCGAGAGCTTCGAGCGCATCCACCGGTCGAACCTCATCGGCATGGGCGTGGTCCCCCTGCAGTTTCCGGAGGGCGAGAGCTGGAAGTCGCTGGGCCTGGACGGCACCGAGATCGTCTCGATCACCGGCCTCGAGCGGCTCAACGAGGGCGTCACCCCGAAGACCGTGCACGTCACGGCTTCGCCGAGCGAGTTCTCCCCGGAGGGCAAGCAGACCGTCGAGTTCGACGCGAAGGTCCGCATCGACACGCCCGGCGAGGCCGACTACTACCGCAACGGCGGCATCCTGCAGTACGTGCTGCGCTCGCTCGTCTGATCGCGTGCGGCGTCCGGGTCACAGCTCGGGCGCCGCGTGCAGTCGCGACGCGTACACGACCGCCGGGAACGCCGCGTCGGCCGGCGTCGGCACGCTGAGGACGGCGCCGCCGGGGAGCGGCATCGCCTCGGCCGCTGCGGCGAGCCCCGCCAGCCCGGCATAGCCGCCGAGCGGATACCGCACGGTGGGGTCGTCCGGATCCCACACCGCGCCCACCGCCGCGTACTCGCCCAGCGCACCGCGCGCCAGCCGGCTGCCGAGCGAGGCCGGACGCGCCGGATCGAGGTGCTCGGTCTGCGCGAACACCAGCAGTCGCTCGCCCGGGTGACGGTGTGCGACCTCTCGCAGCACGGCGTACTGCGCGGCGCCCCGCACCGCGAGGTCGCGATGGTCGCCGCCGGCGGCGCGGTGACGGCGGAGACGCCGTGTCAGCGCCGCGGCGACGGCACGGTCTGCCGCCTCGGACACCGGAGGGTTCGGATGGTGCTGATCGCCGAACATGTCCAGACCGTAGAAGCGGATGCGGCCGGCGCCCTCCCGCTGCCGGTTGCGGACGCGGAGCCACCGCAGCAGCTCCGCGTTGTGGCGAAGCGGTCCGGGATGCCACGACCACGCGGCCGCCACGATCTCGCGCGAGGGCTCATCGTCGCCGGCGCCGCCGAGATAGGCGTCCACCGCACGGGACGCGGCGAAGTTCGTCTCGGCCGTGAGGATGTGGAACCAGCCGGCATCGACGCCGTGCGCGACGACCGCGTTGCGCGCGGTGAGGTACTCCGCGCGATTGTGCAGCCCCTCCGCCCAGCCGAACACGCGCGTCGGCATGACGAGCTCGGTCAGCGACGCCGCGACGCGGCTCGACACGGGGATCACGGCTTCGCCGGCTGTGCGCCGCGGTCGCGCCCGAGCGGCACCACCTGCGGCGTGCCGGAGACGGGATCGGGCGAGATGATGCAGCGCAGCCCGAAGACCGCCTCGACGAGCTCGACGGTCAGGACGTCGGCGGGTGCGCCCTGGGCGACGATCCGGCCCTCGCTCATCGCGATCAGGTGGGTGGCGTAGCGGGCGGCCTGGTTGAGGTCGTGGAGCACCGCGACCAGGGTGCGACCCGCGTGCTGCAGGTCGGTGAACAACTCGAGCAGCTCGATCTGGTGCGCGATGTCGAGGAAGGTGGTGGGCTCGTCGAGCAACAGGATGTCGGTCTCCTGAGCGAGCGCCATGGCCACCCATGCGCGCTGTCGCTGACCGCCGGAGAGCTCGTCGACCGGCCGCGTGCCCAGGTGCGCGATGCCCGTCGCGGCGATGGCCGCGGCGACGGCCCGTTCGTCGTCGGCGGTCCAGCGGCGGAGCATGCTCTGATACGGATACCGGCCGCGGGCGACCAGGTCGGCCGTCGTGATGCCATCGGGGGCGAGGGAGGACTGCGGCAGCAGGCCGAGACGTCTCGCGACCTCCTTCGCCCGATAGCTGTGGATGTCCGCCCCGTCGAGCAGCACCTGTCCCGTGCGGGGACGCAGCAGGCGTGACAGGCCCCGCAGCAGCGTCGACTTGCCGCAGGCGTTCGGGCCGATGATGGCGGTGAACGAGCCGTCGGGGATGATGACCGACAGCCCGTCGCAGATGGCGGCGCCGTCGTATCCGATGGCGAGGTCGACGGCGGACAGCCGCGGCGCCGGTCCGGCGACGTCGGGGGGTGAGGGGGTCATACGGTCCTCCGGCTCTCGCGGATCAGCAGCCAGATGAGGTAGAGACCGCCCAGGCAGACGGTGATCAGCCCCACCGGGATCGAGGTGTGCCACGCCGAGAGCGCCGCCGACAGCAGCTGCGCGAGCGACAGCAGCGCGGCGCCGGCGAACGCGGCGGAGGTGAGCGACATGCCGGCGTCGTGGGCCAGGCGGCGGCCGATCTGCGGCGCGGAGAGCGCGATGAACGCGATCGGCCCGGCGGCGGCGGTGACCACGGCGGTCGCCGCGACGCCGCACAGCAGGAGCAGCACCCGGGCACGGCCGGCGTGCACGCCTTGCGTGACGGCGGCGTCGTCCCCGAGCTCGAGCTGGTGCAGCTCGCGTGACAACGCGGCGAGGGCGATCAGGACCGCACCGCCGAGCAGCAGCGACGGACCGAGGTTCTCCCATCGCACACCGGCCAGCGTCCCGGCGCCCCAGAAACCGACCGCGATCGCGTCGTTCACGTCGGCGCGCGTGATCAGGTACGAGTTGATCGCGCCGAGCACGGCGGACACGGCGATGCCGACGATGATGAGCCGGAAGCCCTGGACGCCGCGCCGGTAGGCCAGCACGTACACGACGACGGCGGTGAGCAGGCCGCCGGTGATCGCCGCCGCCGCGATCGCCCAGTATCCGGTCGCCCCGACGAGAAGGACCACCGTGACGACGGCGGTATAGGAGCCTGCGTCGAAGCCGATCACATCCGGCGAGCCGAGCGGGTTGCGGGTCAGGGACTGGAAGACGCCGCCGCTGACCCCCAGCAGCGCGCCGAACGACATCGCGGCGATCAGCACGGGCATCCGCCACTCCACCACGACCGTCCACTGCGCATGCGTGCCCTGGCCGAGGAGGGTCTGCACGGCGGCGAGCGGCGAGACGGGATAGTCGCCGATGCCGAGGGTGATGGCGGCGGCGGCGAGCGCGACACCGGCGAGCGTCGCGTTGACCAGGAGGCGGCGGACGCGGATCCGGATGGCGACGGTGCGCCGCCAGCGCACGTGTCGAGCGAGCGGCGCCGGCCGGTCGGCGGTGCGTGCCCCCGCGCGCCCGGTCACAGTCCGCTCGCCCTTCGGCGACGGACCAGCACGATCAGCGCGGGCGCGCCGAGTACCGCCGCGACGACGCCCACCTGGATCTCGCCCGGATAGGCGATGACACGTCCCACGACGTCGGCACCGAGGACCAGCACCGGGGAGGCGAGGGCGGTGAACGCGATGATCCACCGCTGATCCGGCCCGGTGAACCAGCGCACCGCATGCGGCACCATGAGTCCGACGAACGTGAGACCGCCGGTGAGAGCGGTGGCCCCGCCAGCCAGCAGCGTCACCGCCACGATTCCCACGACCCGGACGACTCTCACGTTCGCGCCCAGCGATGACGCCAACTCGTCGCCGAGCGCCACGACGTTGAGCGGGCCCGAGATCAGGAACGCCGTCAGCAGCCCCGCGACGAGGTAGGGCAGGACCGCCAGCAGATCCGGCCAGCCGATCTGCGCGATCGATCCGAGGCCCCAGTTCTGGATCGCCTGGAAGGTGTCGGCATCGATCAGCGCCAGCAGCGACGAGGCGCCCGTGAGCACGGCCGAGAGCGCGATGCCGGCGAGCACCAGTCCGGCGGGAGACGCCGGTGCGCGGCCCGCCGAGCCGATGGCGTACACGAGCACCGTCGCGAGCACGGCGCCGGCGAAGGCGAACCACACGTAGCCTCCCACCCATGCCGCACCGGACAGCGAGATGCCCAGCGTCACCGCGAACCGTGCGCCGGCGTTGACGCCGAGGATGCCGGGATCGGCGAGCGGATTGCGCGTGAGCGCCTGGATCAGCGCTCCGGCCACGCCGAACGCCGCGCCGGTGACGAGGCCGGCCGCGGTGCGGGGGATCCGGGACTGCCACACGATGATCGCGGCCTCGGACCCGTCCGGATGCCACAACGCCCGCCACACCTGCGCCGCCGAGAGCGGATTCGAGCCGAACAGGCAGCTCGCCGCCACCGCCAGCAGGAGCGCGGCCGTCACCACGAGCACGCCCGACCACCGACGGCGCGACGTCATGTGAGCGGCGAGGCGCCCTCAGCCGCCGCCTGCAACGCCGGCAGGTAGGCGTCGAACATCCAGGGCAGGCTCAGCACCGACACCGCGCTGGTCGCATAGACCAGCGGCGGATCGGTGAGCGCCACATAGCCGCCCCGGGCCACGGCCGGGATCGACGAGAACAGCGGCGACGACTCCAGCGAGTCCTGGATCTCGGTGTTCAAGTACCACGAGACGAGCACGTCGGAGTCGATCGAGGCGAGGTTCTCCAGACTGACCTGCACCGCGAAGGAGTCGGCCTCGGTCGGGAGGCTGGACGAGATGGTGAAGCCCAGCTGCTGCAGCAGCGTCACGCGCGAGTCCGTGGCGAGGTAGATGTTCAGGGCGTCGGTGGTCGTCCCCGAGGCGAACGCGATGGTCTTGCCCGCGAACTCGGGGTGATCGGCCTTCGCCTGAGCGATGAGGTCGTCGGTCTGGTCGACGAGATCCTCGGCCTCCTGGCTCAGGCCGAGCGCCTGACCGACGATGGTCGTCTGGTCCTCCCAGCTGGTCAGCCACGCCTCCCCGGGGTACGCCACGGTCGGCGCGATGTCGCTCAGTCGTGCGTACTGGTCGGCGGTCAGGCCGGAGTTCACGGCGAGGATGACGTCGGGGTCCAGCGCGAGGATCTCTTCGTAGGGGACGTCGTTCGTGGTGTAGGAGAGCAGCTCGGGCTCGGCGTCGCCCAGCAGCTCCGCATCCCAGGGCAGGATGCCGGTGTCGTCGCCGGTGTCGCCGGTCATGTCCTGGATGCCGACCGGGATCACACCCAGCGCGAGCGCCACGTCCTGGCTGCCCCACCCGATCGTGACCACACGCTCCGGCTTCTGCTCGATCGTGACCGATCCCAGCGCGGAGTCGATCGTGACGGGGAAGGCGCTCGCGTCGGAGCCGTCCGACGCCGACGCGGCCGTCGATCCGGTGTCCGAGCTGCAGCCGACGGCCGAGGCCGTCACCGCCGCGAGGATGGCGCACCCGGCGAGCACGCGCCGCATTCCCATGGTCACTCTCATGAACAGTCGTCCTTTCACTGACAGTCAGGGGGATGAGTCGGAGTCACGACCCAAAGGTAAACCTTACCTAACTGATCTCGACCTGCCAGTGTCGGCCGCGTGCGGCGAGTCGTCGACTCGGCACCCTCGGCGGTCTCACGGACGCCGCGGATAGACTCGAGTCGGCCCGCCGCGCATCGGCTGCGAGCCGGGAGCGATCCGCGGGCGGCGGGAGGAGACCGGGTGGCGATTCTGCAGACGATCACCGGTCCGCGTGACCTGGACGCCCTGTCGGGCGCGGAGCTGGAGCAATTGGCGGCGGAGATCCGCGCGTTCCTGATCGAGAACGTCGCGCGCACGGGCGGCCACCTCGGCCCGAACCTCGGCGTGGTCGAGCTCACCCTCGCCATCCACCGGGTCTTCGACTCGCCGCGCGACCCGATCGTGTTCGACACCGGCCACCAGTCGTACGTGCACAAACTGCTCACCGGGCGGCAGGACTTCTCCCGGCTGCGCTCCCGCGGCGGCCTCGCCGGCTACCCGCAGCGTGCGGAGAGCGAGCACGACATCGTGGAGTCCTCTCATGCGTCGAGCTCGCTGAGCTGGGCCGACGGCATCTCGCGGGCCTTCGCCCGGACCGGCCGGCGCGACCGTCATGTCGTCGCCGTCGTCGGCGACGGGGCGCTCACCGGCGGCATGACCTGGGAGGCGCTCAACAACATCTCCGACGACAACGACCGGAACCTGGTCATCGTCGTCAACGACAACGGCCGCTCCTACGCCCCGACGATCGGCGGCATGGCGCGCTTCCTCAATCGCGTGCGCACGGCCGACACCTATCGCAACCTGCATCAGGGCTCGCGCACCCTGTCGACCAAGCTGGGTCCGGTCACCCGCGCGCTGTACCGGGGTGTGCGCGGCGGCACGCACGGATTCCTCTCGCGGCTGACGAACAACGAGTCGTTGTACTCGAACCTGGACATCAAGTACCTCGGCCCGGTGGACGGGCACGATCTCCCGGGCCTCGTCGAGGCGCTGCGGCTCGCCAAGCACTACGACGCGCCCGTGATCGTGCACGTGATCACCGAGAAGGGACGCGGCTACCAGCCGGCGCTGGACGACGAGGCCGATCAGTTCCATGCGATCAACCGGATCGACCCGGTGACGGGGGAGAGCCTCGGCGGCGCCGCCGGCACCGGCTGGACCGACGTGTTCGCGCAGGAGCTGGTGCGGATCGGCGAGGAGCGTCCGGACGTCATCGCGCTCACCGCCGCGATGCTCCGTCCCACCGGGCTGCTGCCGTTCGCGCAGCGGCATCCGGACCGCGTCTACGACGTCGGCATCGCGGAACAGCATGCGGTCGCATCGGCCGCGGGACTCGCGTACGGCGGTCTGCATCCCATCGTCGCGGTGTACGCCACCTTCATGAACCGGGCGTTCGACCAGATGCTGATGGACGTCGCGCTCCACCGCGCGGGTGTCACGTTCGTGCTCGACCGTGCCGGCGTCACCGGGCCCGACGGTCCGAGCCACCACGGCATCTGGGACCTGGCGATGCTGCAGCTCGTCCCCGGCATCCGCATCGCCGCGCCGCGCGACGCGGAACGACTCGAGGAGGAGCTTCGCGAGGCGGTGGCCGTGGACGACGCGCCGACGGTGGTGCGCTATCCGAAGGGGGCGGTGGGCGCGCCGTTGCCGGCGATCGAGCGGCTGGGCGACGGCGTCGACGTGCTCGCCCGCGCCGGCTCGCAGGACGTTCTCCTGGTGGGCATCGGGCCGATGGCGCACGTGGCGATGGACGTCGCCGAACGGCTGCGCGCCCAGGGCATCGGCGCGACGGTGGCGGACCCGCGCTGGGCGATCCCGGTGCCACGGTCGATCGTCGACCTCGCCGCCGAGCACCGTCTCGTCATCACGATCGAGGACGGCATCCGCGTGGGCGGCATCGGCACCCGCATCCGGCAGGTGCTGCGCGAAGCGGGCGTCGACACGGCGGTGGACGAGCTGGGCGTGCCCGACGCGTTCCTCGACCACGCCACCCGCGACGAGATCCTCGCCGACGCGGGGCTGACGGCGTCGAAGATCGCGCAGGACGTGGTGGCGCAGGTGCTCGGCACCCGCATCCCCGTCGCGCGCCACGCCGGGACGGAGACCTCGCCGATCTGGGTCACCGCGCCCCGCGACCTCGACGTGTGACCGGCCCCGTCGAGGTCGCGGGAGGGCGTCAGGCCTCGATGCCCCGGATCGGGGGATGGTGGAACGTGTCGCCGAACACGCGCTCGGAGGCTCCCGCGCGGTCGAGGTAGGGCGTGGCGCCCCCGTCGATGAAGGGCCATCCGGCGCCGAGGATCAGGCACAGGTCGATGTCCTGCACCTCCGGGACCACGCCCTCGTCGAGCATGATCCGGATCTCCTGCGCGAGGCCGTCCTGCACCCGCTGCAGGATCTCCGCCTCCGACGCCGGGCTCTTGCCGGTCTTCAGCACCTTCTGGGCTGCCTTGGACCAGCCCGTGACCTTGCCGTTCTTGTCCTTCTCGACGACCTCGGGCAGCTCGGCGAGCTCGTGGAAGTTCTCCGAGGCGAAGAAACGGTCCGGGAACGCGTGAGCCATCGTGTCCTGGACGTGTGCGGCGACCTTCCACCCGACCAGGTCGATCAGCTGGAACGGCGTCATCGGCAGGCCGAGCGGGGCGAACGCCTTCTCCACGGTCAGCAACGGAGTCCCCTCGTAGACCGCACGCGCGGCCTCTCCCATCACCTTGGCGAGCAGCCGGTTGACGACGAAGCCGGGTGCGTCGGCGGTGAGCACCGCGTTCTTGCCCAGCCCCTTCGCCACCACGAACGCGGTCGACAACGCGGCATCCGTCGCCTGCGGCGTCCTCACGATCTCGATCAGCGGCATGACCGCGACCGGGTTGAAGAAGTGGAAGCCCACCAGTCGCTCGGGATGCGCGAGCCTCGCGCCGATCTCCTCGACGGACAGCGACGAGGTGTTGGTCGCGAGGATGGCATCCGGGGCGATGATCTGCTCGATCTCGCCGAACACCTGCTGCTTGACGGCGACCTCCTCGAACACCGCCTCGATGACGAAGTCGCAGTCGGCGTACTCGGACTTGTCGGTCGTGCCGTGGATCAGGCCGCGGAGCCTGCCTGCGGTGTCGCCGTCCAGACGCCCCTTCGCCTCGAGCTTGCCGAGCTCGTCGCGGATGTAGGCCAGGCCCGCCTCGACTCGGGCCTGGTCCAGGTCGGTGATGAGCACCGGCACCTGCAGCCGGCGCACGAACAGCAGGGCGAACTGGCTGGCCATGAGCCCGGCACCGATGACACCGACCTTCGTGACACGGCGGGCGAGCGCCGCCTCCGGAGCGCCCACGGGACGCTTCGCGCGCTTCTGGACGAGGTCGAACGCATACATGGACGCCGCGAACTGGTCGCCGGTGACGAGCTCCGCAAGGGCCTCGTCCTCGCGGGCGAACGCCTCGGCCTTCGTACCGCCCTTCGCCCGATCGAGCAGCTCGAGCGCCGCGTAGGGCGACTTCGGCACACCGCCGATGCGGGACTCCAGCATGCCGCGCGCCATCTTGATCGCGATGGGCCACTTGGTGAGCCGTTCGATCCTGCCGGGCTCGTGCGGGCGGTCGACCTTCACCTCGCCGGCGAGGACGCGGTCGGCCCAGAGCAGGGAGTCCTCGAGGAAGTCCGCGGCGGGGAAGATCGCATCGACGATGCCGTATTCGAACGCCTGCGCGGGCTTCAGCATCCGGTTCTGCTTCAGCGGATTGGAGATCACGATCTCGAGGGCGTTCTCGATGCCGATGAGGTTCGGCAGCAGGTACGCGCCGCCCCAGCCCGGGATGATGCCGAGGAACACCTCGGGGAGCGCGAGCGCGGCAGCCGACGCGTCGAGGGTCCGGTAGGTCGAGTTCAACGCGATCTCCAGCCCCCCGCCCAGGGCCAGCCCGTTCACGAACGCGAACGACGGCACGCCCAGCTCGGACAGCGAGCCGAGCACGGCGTGGCCGAGCTGGCCCATCAGCCGGGCATCGTCCTTCGACCGCAGCAGGGTGATGTCGGAAAGGTCGGCTCCGGCGGCGAGGATGTACTGCTTCCCGGTGATCCCGACCGCCTGGACCTCGCCTGCCGCGGCACGCGCTCGCAGCTCGGTCAGGCGCTCACCCAGCTCGATCATGGTGCGCGGCCCGAGGGTGTTGGGCCGGGTGTGGTCACGGCCGTTGTCGAGGGTGATCAGCGCCAGCACCTTGCCGGAGGGCAGTCGCACGTCGCGCACGAGAGAGCGGGTGACCACCTCGTCTGCGGCGAGGTCGGCCAGCGGCGAGAAGTCGATGTCGTTGCTCATGCTGCCTGTCACTTCCGCTTCTTGCCGTTGTAGTGGGGGTTCTCCCAGATGACCGAGCAGCCCTGGCCGAGGCCGACGCACATCGCGGTGAGCCCGTATCGCACGTCCGGGCGCTCGGCGAACTGCGCGGCGAGCTGGATCATCAGCCGCACCCCGGACGCCGCCAGCGGGTGGCCGACGGCGATCGCACCGCCCCACTGGTTGACACGGGGGTCGTCGTCGGCGATGCCGAAATGATCCAGCAGCGAGATCACCTGGACGGCGAACGCCTCGTTCAACTCGAACAGCCCGATGTCGTCGATGGTCAGGCCCGCCTTCGCGAGCGCCTTCTCGGTGGACGGGATGGGCCCGATGCCCATGATCTCCGGCTGCACGCCCGCGAACGCGAAGGAGACGAGCCTCATCTTCGGAGCCAGACCCAGCTCCTTCGCCGCGTGGCCGCTCGCGAGCAGACCCATCGTGGCGCCGTCGGTCAACGGCGACGACGTGCCGGCCGTGACCCGGCCGTGCGGACGGAACGGCGTCTTCAGGCCCGCCAGGTCCGCCATCGTCGTCTGCGGGCGGCGGCCCTCGTCCGCCGTGGCCAGGCCCCACGCGCCATCGGCGTCCTTGACCGCGACGGGGACGAGATCGGGCTGGATCTTGCCCGCCTCGTACGCGGCCTGCGCCTTGTGCTGGCTCAGCATCCCGAACCGGTCGCTGCGCTCTTTGGTGAGGTGCGGGAAGCGGTCGAAGATCCGCTCCGCCGTGACACCCATGTTCAACGCGCCGGGGTCGACCATCTTCTCCGCCACGAACCGCGGGTTCGGGTCGGCGTTGCCGCCGATCGGATGGTGGCCCATGTGCTCCACGCCCCCTGCGAGGGCGAGGTCGTACATGCCGACGCCGATCGCGCCCGCCATCGTCGTCACACTCGTCATCGCGCCCGCGCACATGCGGTCGATCGCGAAACCCGGGACGGTCAGCGGCAGCCCGGCCAGGATCGCGGCGGAGCGCCCGAGGGTCAGCCCCTGATCGCCGGTCTGCGACGTCGCCGCGATCGCGACATCGTCGATGCGGTCGCCGGGGACGGGATTCCGAGACATCACGCCGATGATCGTCTTCACGACCAGGTCATCCGCGCGGGTGTTCCAATACATGCCCTTCTCGCCGGCGCGCCCGAACGGCGTGCGCATGCCATCGACGAAGAAGACGTCCGAAATCACGGCCACATTGCCTCCAAAAGACGGGGTTTCTCTCACCCTAGGAATCGGGAGCGCAGCGCCAGGAATCGGTTGGGGCGAATCTACGAAGCCGCTTCCGGGGCCGTGTCGGCCGATTGCACGGACTCCACAAAGGCATCGGCGATCACCTGTGCGGTCTCGCGTATCTGCCAGGGTCTGGCGCCGGCATCGGCGAGGGCCGCGCCGATGGACGTCGCGTCCGTGGGCTGCGGCGGATCCCACGCGAGACGTCGCAGCAGCTCCGGGGTGAGCAGGTTCTCGGTCGGCATCCGCAGCTCGCTCGCGCGCTGCTCGACCAGCGGCCGCGCGGCCTTCAGGCGCGCATCCGCGTCGGGGTTGCGGTCGGCCCACGCGCGCGGCGGCGGCAGGGTGTCGCTGGGCACCCGCTCCGGCGGCGGATCGGTGGCCGCGCGGCCGCGTTCGATCGCCGCCCACCAGCGGTCCAGCTCGGAACGGCTGGCCCGGCCGGTGAACTCCTTGAGGGCCGCCAGCGCGCGCTTGGTCTGCGGATCGGCGGCCACGGCCGCCACCAGCGCCCGGTCGGGCACGAGTCGCCCGGGCGACACGTCGACGGTCTGCGCCAGTGCTTCCCGCTCGGTCCACAGCTCCCGCGCCACCGCGTAGGCACGCCGGCCGCGCAGGGTGTGCAGCCCGCTCAGTCGTCGCCACGGGTCGGCGCGCGGCGGCTTCGCCGGGCGGTCCAGGACGGCCTGGAACTCCTCGGCGGCGAGCCCGGCCTTGTTCTGCGCCGCCAGCTCCGCCCGCAGCGCCTCCGCCACGCCGCGCAGGTGCACGACGTCCAGGGCCGCGTATTCGAGCCAGCTCTGCGGCAGCGGACGCGTCGACCAGTCGGCGGCGGAGTGCTCCTTGGCCAGGCTGATGCCGAGCGTGCGCTCCACGACCGCGGCCAGGCCCACCCGTTCGTGACCGAGCAGGCGCGCGGCCAGCTCGGTGTCGAAGATACGCGGCGGCTCGAGTCCCAGCTCGCGCAGGGAGGGCAGGTCCTGGCTGGCGGCGTGCAGGATCCATTCGTCCGACGCGAGGATCGGCTGGAGCCGGTCGACGTCCTGCAGCGCCGGCGGGTCCAGCAGCACCACGCCGGTGTCCTGTCGCCAGATCTGGACGAGGTAGGCGCGCTGCGAGTAACGGAAGCCGGAGGCCCGCTCCACATCGATCGCGAAGGGACCGGTGCCCGCGGCGAGCGCGGCCATCGCACGGAGGAAGCCGTCCTCGTCGGCGACGACGACGTACTCCGTCACGACGCCCGTCCCGGCGTGCGCAGCAGGTGGACGCCCTCCGATCCCGGCGGCAGACCCGCGAGCATGCACACCAGCTCGCCCCAGGCCTCGATGTGCGCGGCGATGGGGCCGGACGGCGACCAGGACGCGCGCAACTCGATCTGCGCGCCGTCGCCGTCGGCCGCGAGCCCGCCGAAGCCCGTGGACAGCGTCTTGGTCGCGGTGCCCGAGATCGCGTGGTAGTCGGCGCCACGCGAGTCGAGCGCATCGACGAGCCACGACCATGCGACCTCCGCGACGAGTGGATCGGTGCCGATCTCGGGTTCGAGCGGTGCCTGTGCGAAGCAGACGATCCGCCACGCCCCGTCCCACGCATCCGGCTCCTCCGCGTCGTGCAGCAGCACGAGCCGACCGGTGCCGTACTCGGACGCACCGCCGTCGTCATCCGGGCGGACATCCGCCGCGAGGGCGAACGCATCCGGCGCCAGTGCGGAGGGGGCGGGGATCTCGTGCACGTGCAGGTCGTCGCGGAACCGCAGCTCCCGGGCTGCTGCGACGACGTCGGCGAAGCCGGACGACTCAGGACGCTGGGATACCACGGCGACAGACTAGAGTGATGCCTCGATGAAGGCCCCCAGGCGCGCCGCCGGTCTCGGCGCATCCACCCCGGCGCGGGCCGGCATCCTCTCTGCACTCACAGCGATCATCGCGGGCTTCGGCGTAATCGGCCTCGTCTGGTTCGCCGCCGCGCTGCGCGTCGCGCGGCTGGTGATCACTCCGGCCGCGCGGCGTGCCGACACCCGCATCCTCGGTCTCGACACGGCGGCGCAGACGATCAGCCTGTCCCGCACGCCGGACACGGAGCTTCCCGGCCGGTACGGCCTGTTCACGCGGGGCAGCGAGGACTACATCAAGCTCGGCAGCGTCCTGCACGAGGACGCCGCCGCGGTCACCCGTAAGCTGCTGACCCATGTGGATGCCCGCGCGAAGCTGGCCGTCGACGCGGCGTTCAGCGGGTGGTACTACGACCGACCCGAGCAGCTGCACCTTCCTTTCACCTCGCACCTCGTCGGTTCCGCGGTCGGGCCGTGCCCGGCGTGGGTGTTCCCCGCAGACGGGGACACCTGGTGCATCCAGGTGCACGGTCGCGGCACGACGCGCGCCGAGTGCCTGCGCGCGGTGCCGTTGCTGCATTCGCTGGGACTGACGACGATGGTGGTCTCGTATCGCAACGACGCGGACGCGCCCCGCAGCCGCAGCGGCACCTACGGACTGGGAGCGACCGAATGGCGTGACGTGGATGCCGCGGTCGGGTTCGCGCGCCGGTCCGGTGCGCGCCGCATCCTGCTGATGGGATGGTCGATGGGCGGGGCGATCTGCCTGCAGCTCGCATTGAACTCCGCCCATCGCGACCGGATCGTCGGCATCATCCTGGACTCGCCCGTCGTGGACTGGCGCATCGTGCTGGGCTACCAGGCGCAGCAGATGCGACTGCCGCAGCCGCTGACCTCCCTCGCGCTGCGCACGCTGGCGAGCGACTGGGGAGCGCGGCTCACCGGCGGCGGCGCGCCCATCCCGTTCGACAAGCTCGACGCGGCCGCGCGTGCCGCCGAGCTCCGGGTGCCGATCCTGCTGCTCCACAGCGACGACGACGGGTTCGTGCCCTCCGACGGGTCGCACGCACTCGCAGCGGCCAGGCCCGATCTGGTGCGGATGGAGACGTTCACAGGCGCACGCCACACCAAGCTCTGGAACTACGACCAGAATCGCTGGAACGACGTGATCACCGCCTGGCTGGCCGACCAGGACATCGTCGTCCGCTGACTCAGGCGCCCCTCTTCTCGCGCACCTGCCGCTTGGCGCGCAGCAGCATCCCGGTCATCCCGGCGATGCGCAGCGGCGAGACCGCGCGGGTCAGGCCGATGCTCTGCGGATAGTCGTCCGGGATCGCCAGCACCTCGTCGACCGGCAGCCCGGAGATCCCCTGCGCCAGGATGCTCGCGAAACCCCGCGTGGTCGGCGCCTCCGGCGGGGCCGAGGCGTGCATGGTCACGACGCCGTCCACGACGTCCACGACGATGAACACGGGGGACTGGCACTCCACGACCCGCTCGCAGGCCTCGGGATGGTCGGCATACTCCGCCGGCATCTCGGGCAGCTCGCGCGAGAACTCCAGGAGCAGCTGCAGCCGCTCGGGCTCGTCGAGCTCGAGGAATTCGTCGCGGATCTCAGCGAGGACCGGGGGAAGGATGGAGTCGCTCATCGACTCCATCCTTCCATCGGATCAGCGAACCGGCACCTCGCCGGGCTCGGCTCCGGTCACGATCGGGACGCGCACCGAGCTGCCCCACTCGGTCCAGGAGCCGTCGTAGTTGCGCACGTTCTCGAACCCGAGCAGGTGCTGCAGCACGAACCAGGTGTGGCTGGAGCGCTCGCCGATGCGGCAGTACGCCACCACCTTGTCGCCGTCCTGCAGGCCGGCTTCGCCGCGGTAGATCGCATCCAGCTCGGCGCGCGGCTTGAAGGTGCCGTCCTCGGCGACGGCCCGTGCCCACGGCACGCTCTGCGCGGAGGGGATGTGGCCGGCTCGCAGCGCGCCCTCCTCCGGGTAGGCCGGCGCCGAGGTGCGCGAGCCGTTGTACTCCTCGGGGGAGCGGACGTCGATCAGGGGGTTTCCGAGGTGCGCGAGCACGTCGTCCCGATACGCGCGCAGCACGCTGTCGTCACGTTCGACGACGGGATACTCGGTCGGCTCCGGAGAGGGCACCTCGGTCGTGATCTCGCGGCCTTCCGCGATCCAGCGGTCGCGGCCCCCGTCGAGCAGGCGCACATCCCGGTGGCCGAACAGCGAGAACACCCACAGGGCGTAGGCGGCCCACCAGTTGTTCTTGTCGCCGTAGATGACGACCGTGTCGTCTCGTGAGATGCCCTTGCGGCTCAGGAGCTCCGCGAAGCCCTCGCCGTCGACGTAGTCGCGCAGGACCGGGTCGTTGAGCTCGGTGTGCCAGTCGACCTTCACGGCGCCGGGGATGTGCCCGGTCTCATACAGCAGCACGTCCTCGTCGGACTCGACGACGACCAGGCCGGGGCTGCCCAGGCGCTCGGCGAGCCACTGGGTGGTGACGAGCCGCTCGGGGTGCGCATAGGCGGCGAACTTTTCGGAGGTGGTGTCGGTGGCGACGGTCATCGGGGCTCCTCGGGCCGGTGGTTCGCGACGGCGTAGGGTGGAGCCGTCTGCCTTCGACCCTAGGATTCGTCGGACGAGGACGCATCTGCTTCGTAAACATGTGACACAGGGGCCCCGCATGACAGTGACGACCGCCGGCATCGTGCACCTCGCCGACCGCACCCCGGAGGTCTCGGGGGCGGAGATGGTGGCCTCGCTCGTGCCGCCGCCGCAGTTCGCCACGGCCAGCTTCGACTCGTACCGGGCGGATGCGGCCTACCCGTCCCAGCAGGAGACGAAGGAGACGCTGATCTCCTTCGCCGGCGGCGGCGTCGTCGACACCGCGAAGCGGGGGCTGTTCCGGCGCGCGCCCAAGGCGCCGGAGCGCAAGCCGGGTGTGTACCTGGACGGCGGCTTCGGCGTCGGCAAGACGCATCTGCTGGCGTCGATCTACCACGGCATGCCGGCTCGGCGGAAGTACTTCGGATCGTTCATCGAGTACACGGCCCTGGTCGGCGCGCTCGGCTACCAGCAGACCGTCGAGCTGTTCCGCGGGTCCGACCTGCTGTGCATCGACGAGTTCGAGCTGGACGACCCGGGCGACACGATGGTGATGACGCGGCTGCTGGGCGAGCTCGTCAAGAGCGGCACGAAGCTGGCGGCCACCTCCAACACGCCGCCGAACGCCCTCGGCGAGGGACGCTTCGCCGCGCAGGACTTCCTGCGCGAGATCAGCGCCATGTCCGACAGCTTCGAGACGCTGCGCATCGACGGCGTCGACTTCCGGCAGCGTGCCTTCGACGGGCACGCCGCGGTGCTCACCGAGCCCGAGTACGACGCGTCGCTGACGCGGGCGGCGGCGGCGGGCGTGGCGTCCGACGACGCCTTCGACGCGCTGGTCGCGCACCTCGCCCGCGTCCACCCGTCCCGCTACATCCGTCTCATCGACGGGATCGACACGATCGGGCTGCGCGGCGTCGCCGAGCTGACCGATCAGTCCGCCGCGCTGCGGTTCGTGGCCTTCGTCGACCGGGCGTACGACGCGCAGATCCCGATCCGCGCGACCGGTCTGAGCCTGGACCGCGTCTTCGCCGAGGAGATGCTCGCCGGCGGGTACCGGAAGAAGTATCTGCGCGCCATCTCTCGCCTGATCGCCCTCACGCACTCCTGACACACGGCATACCGCGGGCGGGTTCTCGGCTCCGCGAAACCTGATGTTTACCCAGGGCTCGACGCTGTAACGACAGGGAAACACTCCCGGCCTACGGACGGTAACCGTTGCTGGCGAGACTGGCCTCACCCGAATGCACCGCGCCCTCACTTGCGGCCGCTATGGGTCACTGAGTAACACGACACATGGATGAGGAATCTGATGGATAGCGGAAATCTCGCGTGGTACATCGCCGCGACGGCCCTGGTGCTGTTCATGACGCCCGGTGTGGCGTTCTTCTACGGCGGTCTGGTCAAGGCGAAGAGCGTCGTCAGCATGATGATGATGAGCTTCGGCTCCATGGGGCTGATCGCAGTCCTGTGGATCCTGTACGGCTACAACATGCAGAACGCCGACTGGTGGAGCGGCATCCTGGGCAACCCGTTCAGCGACTTCGGTCTGGGGACGATGGCCAGTGATGCGGAGTCGGCGACGACGAACCTGACCGGGGTCGCCTACGGCGCGACCTTCGCGATCATCACGGTCGCGCTGATCTCGGGCGCGATCGCCGACCGGGCCAAGTTCGGCTCCTGGATGATCTTCGCGTTCCTGTTCGCGACGATCGACTACTTCGCGGTCGCCGGCTGGGTGTGGAACGTCAACGGCTGGATCTTCAACCTCGGCACCAACCTCGGCTTCTCGACCGAGGTCATCGACTACGCCGGTGGCACCGCGGTGCACATCAACGCCGGTGCCGCCGCCCTCGCCCTCGCGCTCGTGCTCGGCAAGCGCGTCGGCTTCCAGAAGGGCATCTCGAAGCCCCACAACGTGCCGCTCGTGCTCCTGGGCGCCTCGATCCTGTGGTTCGGCTGGTTCGGCTTCAACGCGGGTGCCGCGGCTTGGTTCGAGCCCACCGAGGGCGACGCGCTGGGCATCGCGGCGATCGGCTCGCCTGCCGGCCTGATCGTGATCAACACGCTCGGCGCGACCGCGGCGGCCGTGCTCGGCTGGATCATCGTCGAGAAGCTCAAGGACGGCAAGGCGACCTCCGTCGGCGCCGCCTCGGGTGCCGTCGCCGGTCTCGTCGCGATCACCCCGTCCTGCGCCAACCTGACGCCGGGCTGGGCGCTGCTGCTCGGCATCATCGCCGGCGCCGTCTGCGCCCTCGCGGTGGAGCTGAAGTGGAAGCTCGGCTTCGACGACTCGCTCGACGTCGTGGGCGTCCACCTCGTCGGCGGTCTCATCGGCACGCTGTACCTCGGCTTCTTCGCCACCGACACCGGCCTGTTCGTCGGCGGCAACTACGAGCAGCTGGTCCTGCAGCTGATCGCGGCGGTCACCGTGCTCGTGTTCTCCTTCGTCGTCGCCTACATCATCGGCTTCGCCATCGAGAAGACGGTCGGCTTCCGCATCAAGAACGAGGACGAGATCGCGGGCGTCGACACGACGGTCCACGGCGAAGAGGGCTACGCCCTCGCCGTCGAAGAGGTCTGATCCTCGCGCACAGCGCATGGGGCGCCACGGTCTCGACCGTGGCGCCCCTTCTGCGCGGCGACGTCCGGGTGACGTAGCGTGGGGAGGTGGCCGGACTCTTCTCCTGGATGCGACGAGCCCGTCACGCCGTCGTCGGGGCGCCGTCGTCGGCGCGTGCCACAGCGCCCGGCGCGCACGCGGCCGCCGCGCGCCCGACGACGCAGGAGGTCGACCCGCGCCGACTGGGGCGACTCGCGCTGGCCTATGCACCGCGCCGCGACGACGTGCCGGACGCGGGGGAGATCGTGTGGACCTGGGTGCCGTACGCCGAGCGCGACGGTCGCGGCAAGGACCGGCCGGTGCTGGTGATCGCGCGTCGGGACGCGGTCAGCGTCTACGCCGTCAAGCTCACCAGCAAGCCGCATGACCACGACCACGCGTACGTCTCGCTCGGTTCCGGGGCGTGGGACCTCGCCGGTCGGCCGTCGTGGATCGACCTCGACCAGGTCTATGTCGTCTTCGATGCGGGGATGCGGCGCGAGGCCGCGGCGCTGGACCGGGCGTCGTTCCAGCGCGTCGCCACGGAGCTGAGCACGCGGTACGGCTGGATCCCGCCGCGCTGAGCGAGCAGTGCCCGAGGACGGGGCTTCTGACTGGTGGGCGATGCCGGACTCGAACCGACGACCTCTTCCGTGTGAAGGAAGCGCGCTACCAACTGCGCCAATCGCCCATCGGCCACGCGGGCCGGTTCTCGAGCATACCGGATGCGGCGCCCGCTCCCGAACGCGCGTGACCATAGCGCGGACTCCACGGCCCGAAAAAGGGCCGCGTCGAGGTCGGCGGGCGAGGTGTACTCTGACGCCAGAACGGGAGCGGAGGCGCTTATGTCCACACCGGCGGGTTGGTACGACGACGGTCAGGGTCAGACCAGGTACTGGGACGGCACGGCGTGGACGGAGCATGTGGCGCCGCCCGCCTCGCAGCCGCCGGCACCCGTCCCGTCCGCGCCGGCGGCTCCTCAGCCCGTCGCGCCCGCGCAGGAACAGCCCGTCGCGCCGGCGCAGGCAGCTCCCCCCGCCCCGCCCG
>NZ_JASGEL010000018.1:0-31199 GCF_047606385.1 Microbacterium sp. | reverse complement strand
GCGACTGGGCAACCCCCGCGCCGTGCGCGCCGCGGCCGCCGTGTGCGCCCGCAACGCGCCGGCGCTGTTCGTGCCCTGCCACCGGGTGCTGCGCACCGGGGGAGCGCTCGGCGGGTTCGCCTGGGGACTGCCGGTCAAGCAGAGCCTGCTCGAACGCGAGGCGGCGGCCTCGCGTTGACGTGCAGCGAACGTTCAGCCTAGGCTGGAGGGCTTCGCCCCCGAAGCCCCCTGCGCGCGTGTGGGCCTCCGCGCGCCCCGAATCACCCCGGCACATGTCACACTCCACGCTCTCGACCCCGCGCGCGCTCGCGCGGCTGCTCCCGTTCGCCCGCCCGGTCCTGCTCCGGATGCTGGCGGGCGCCGGCAGCGCGCTCGCCGCCGCGCTGGTCTCGCTCGCCATCCCGCTGGTTCTCGAGGCGCTGGTCGGCGGTCCCGCCGTCGCCGGCGACCCGGCCGCGCTCGCGCTCGGCGTCGCCGCGATCCTCGCGCTGGGCCTGACCGAGGCGGGGCTCGTGTGGCTGCGGCGCTGGTTCGTGCTCTCGCCGTCCACCCGCATCGAGTACGCGATGCGCACGACCTTCACCTCGCGCCTGGAGCGGCTGCCGGTCGCGTTCCACGACCGGTGGCAGTCCGGCCAGCTGCTCAGCCGCATGATGCAGGACATCAGCCTGATCCGCCGGTGGCTCGCGTTCGGCCTCATCATGCTCGTGGTCAACCTGCTCACGATCGCCATCGGCACGCTCGTGCTGTTCCGCTGGCACTGGGCGCTGGGCGCCGTGTTCCTGCTGTGCTCCGCGCCGCTGTGGTACGCGGGCTTCCGGTTCGAGAAGAGCTACGGGCTGCTGACCCGGCAGAGCCAGGACCAGGCCGGCGACCTCGCCACCGCCGTCGAGGAGAGCGTCCACGGCATCCGCGTGCTCAAGGCGTTCGGCCGCGGCGGCCACGCCCTGGCGAAGTTCACCCGCCAGGCCGAGACGCTGCGGCGCACCGAGCTGCGCAAGGCGGCATCCGTCGGCTGGATCTGGTTCTGGCTCACCCTGCTGCCCGACATCGCCTTCGCGCTGTGCCTGCTCACCGGGATCTGGCTCACCGCCGTCGGCCAGCTGCAGGTCGCCGAGCTGTTCGCGTTCTTCGCCATGGCCACCGTGCTGCGCTGGCCGATGGAGTCGATCGGGTTCCTGTTCTCGTTCCTCCTGGACGCGCGCACCGCGACCGACCGCGTGTTCGAGGTGCTCGACGAGCCGGTCACGATCACGGACCCGGCCCGCCCGGTCGCCCTCGACCGCCCCCGCGGACGCCTCGCGTTCGAGGACGTGCACTTCCGGTACCAGGACGCCGCGGCATCCTCCCGCGATCTCCTCGACGGCGTCGACCTCGTGCTCGAGCCCGGCGAGACCGTGGCCCTGGTCGGTCTGACCGGCTCCGGCAAGACGACGCTGACGACCCTGCCCACCCGCCTGTACGACGTGACCGGCGGGCGGATCACCCTCGACGGCGTCGACATCCGCGACCTCACCCTGCGGGAGCTGCGCACCCACGTGTCGACCGCGTTCGAGGACGCCACGCTGTTCTCCTCGAGCGTGCGACAGAACGTGCTGCTCGGCCGCGACGACCTCGACCCCGCCTCGGACGCCGCCGACGCGCTGCTGCGCGAAGCGCTCGAGGTCGCGCAGGCCGGCTTCGCCGACACGCTGCCAGAGGGCGTGGACACCGTCATCGGCGAGGAGGGGCTGAGCCTGTCCGGGGGGCAGCGGCAACGGCTCGCGCTCGCTCGCGCCGTCGCCGCGCGGCCGGCGGTGCTCGTGCTCGACGACCCGCTGTCGGCCCTCGACGTCGACACCGAGGCGCTCGTCGAGGCCGGGCTGCGGCGCGTGCTTCAGGGGACCACCGCGCTCATCGTCGCGCACCGGCCCTCGACCGTCGCGCTCGCCGACCGCGTCGCCCTGCTCGAGGACGGGCGGATCACGGCGGTCGGTCCCCACACCGACCTGCTGCGCACGAGCGCCCACTACCGATACGTGATCTCCAGCCTGGACGCTGCGGAGGCGACCCGATGAGCACCGTCACCGGCACCGGCGGCGAGGACCGCACCGACTACACGCGCGCCGAGAGCCGTCAGATCCGCCGCCGGTCGCTGCGACTGCTGGGCGCGCTCGTGCACCCCGTGCGCGCTCGGCTCGTGCTGGCGGCGGTCGTGCTCGTCGTCTCCACCGGGCTGCGGGTGCTCGGCCCCGCCCTGATCGCCTACGGGATCGACAGCGCGCTGCCCGCCGTCCTCGATGCCGCCGACTGGATGCCGACGATCGTCGTGTTCGCCGTCTACATCGTCAGCGCGATCGGCGGCGCCGTGCTCATCGGCTGGTATGTCGTGGTCGCCGCGCGTCTCACGCAGGCGATCATGCTCGACCTGCGGACCCGCATCTTCCGGCACACGCAGCGGCTCAGCCTGGAGTTCCACGAGTCGTACACCTCGGGGCGCATCATCTCCCGGCAGACCAGCGACCTCGACGCCATCCGCGAGCTGCTCGACGGCGGATTGAACGAGCTCGTCTCCGGGGTGCTCTACGGCGGGTTCACCCTGATCGCGCTGCTGGCGGTGGACTGGCAGTCCGGCCTGGTGCTGGTCGTCATGGGCGCGCCGCTGAGCCTGCTGATGCGCTGGTTCCACCGTCGCTCGCAGGAGACGTACCGCGCCTCGCGTGTGGTCAGCGCGCAGGTCATCGTGATGTTCGTGGAGCGGATGACCGGCATCCGCGCCGTGAAGGCGTTCCGCACCGAGCAGCGCGACGACGTCGAGTTCGGGGAGCTGAGCGCCCGCTACCGCGACGTCAACATGCGCTCGATGAAGCTGTTCGGAACGTTCGAGCCCGGACTGATGGCGGTCTCGGCCGTCACGCTGGCGGTCGTGCTCGCCTGGGGCGGCCTGCGCGTGGCCGCGGGCGGCATGGAGGTCGGCGTGCTGTTGGCCGCCGTGCTGTACGTGCGCAACTTCTTCTCGCCGCTGCAGGAGGTGGCGATGTTCCTGAACCAGTACCAGTCCGCCGCCGCCGCGCTGGAGAAGGTGTCCGGCGTGCTCGAGGAGGAGCCCAGCGTGCCGGAGCCGGCGCGCGCGACCCCGCTGCCGCAGGCCCGCGGGCACGTGAGCTTCGAGGACGTCGTGTTCGGGTACGGCGACGGGCGCACGATCCTGCCGCGGTTCGACCTCGACATCCCGGCGGGGCAGACCGTGGCGCTGGTCGGCACGACCGGTGCGGGCAAGTCGACCCTCGCGAAGCTCACCGCCCGGTTCTACGACCCGTCCGCCGGCCGCGTCCGACTGGACGACGTCGACCTGCGCGACCTCTCGGCGGCCGACCTGCGCCGGGCGGTGGTGATGGTCACGCAGGAGGCGTACCTGTTCAGCGGCACCGTCGCCGACAACATCGCGCTCGGCAAGCCCGACGCGACCCTCGAGCAGATCCAGGATGCCGCGCGCGCCGTCGGCGCCGACGCGTTCATCCAGGCGCTGCCGGACGGCTACGACACCGACGTGAACAAGCGCGGCGGCCGCGTCTCGGCGGGGCAGCGGCAGCTGATCTCGTTCGCCCGCGCGTTCCTCGCCGACCCGGCGGTGCTCATCCTCGACGAGGCCACCGCGTCCCTCGACATCCCGGGGGAGCGGCTCGTGCAGCAGGCGCTGCAGACGCTGCTGTCCGACCGCACCGCGATCATCATCGCGCACCGGCTCTCGACGGTCGCGATCGCGGACCGCGTGCTCGTGATGGAGCACGGCGAGGTGGTCGAGGACGACGCCCCCGCCGCCCTGATCGCCGGCACCGGACGGTTCGCGCGCCTGCACGCCGCCTGGCGGGCCTCGCTGGTGTGACCGGCGCGGGCGGCTACAGCGTGACGCGGGCGACGGTCTCGCCGAACTCCGTCTCGCCGACGCTGACGAACCCGACGCGCTCGAAGAAGGCCTGCGGCCCCTGTGAGCCCTCCTCGTAGATGACGTCGACGTGGTCCATGCCGCGGGAGCGGGCCTCCTCCTTGAGGTGCTCGATGGCGAAGCGGCCCACGCCGCGGCCCTGGTCGTCGGCGTCCACGTTGATGCGCCACAGCACCGACCGGAACCACTCCTGCGGCTCGTCCGGGTCGAAGTTGGCGCTGACGAAGCCGACGACCTCGTTGCGGTCCAGCACGACGCGCTGCCAGCTGGTGCGCGGGTTCACGACGGTCGCGGCGACGCCGTAGGAGACCGGCGCGAGGAACTGCTCCTGGCCGGGTTTGAGCGACATGGAGTTCACGGCGACGATGGTCGCGGCGGACAGTTCTTCCAGTCGCAGCTCGGTCATGGTCACAGGCTAGCGGCCGCGGTGGGCCAATGCGCTGAAGTATCTTGACATCAAGATAATTCGGAGGCGTGTGCGATAGGGTGGCTCCCGACCCGGTCCGCCGTACGGAGAGACGACACGTGCCCGAATCCACGATCATCTACACCCACACCGACGAGGCCCCGGCCCTCGCCACCGCCTCGTTCCTGCCGATCGTGCAGGCCATCGCGGGTCCCGCCGGAGTCGCGCTGCAGACCCGTGACATCTCGCTGGCCGGCCGCATCCTGGCCGCCTTCCCGCAGCGGCTGACGCCCGAGCAGCAGGTCGGCGACGCGCTGGCGGAGCTCGGGGGCCTCGCCACCCTGCCCGAGGCGAACATCATCAAGCTGCCGAACATCTCGGCATCCATCCCGCAGCTCAAGGCCGCCATCGCCGAGCTGCAGGGGCAGGGCTTCGACGTGCCGGACTACCCCGACGACCCGCAGAGCCTCGACGAGCAGAACACGCGGGCACGGTACGACCGCATCAAGGGCTCCGCGGTCAACCCGGTGCTGCGCGAGGGCAACAGCGACCGGCGCGCGCCGCTGTCGGTCAAGAACTACGCCCGCTCGCACCCGCACCGCAACAAGCCGTTCCCGGCAGGGTCGAAGACGCGGGTGGCGACGATGGGCCACGACGACTTCGCGACGAACGAGAAGTCCGTCGTCATCCCGGACGACGACGTGCTCACGATCCGGCACGTGGACGCCGACGGTGCCGTGACGGTGCTCAAGGAGGGCCTGAAGGTGCTGCCGGGGGAGATCGTGGACGCGACGTTCCTCTCCGCCGCCGCGCTGGATGCGTTCCTGCGCTCCACGCTCGAGACCGCGAAGGCCGAGGGCGTGCTGTACTCGCTGCACCTGAAGGCCACGATGATGAAGGTCAGCGACCCGCTCATCTTCGGTCACGTGGTGCGGGCGTTCTTCGCCGACGTGTTCGACGTCTACGGCGACCGGATCGCCGCGGCCGGGCTGTCGGCCGACAACGGGCTCGGCAGCATCCTGACCGGGCTGCCCGCGGTCGAGGGGGGCGACGAGATCGCCGCGGCGATCGCGGCCGACATCGAGCGCGGACCGCGCCTGTCGTACGTGAACTCGGAGCGGGGGATCACGAACCTGCACGTGCCCAGCGACGTGATCGTGGACGCCTCGATGCCCGCCCTGATCCGCAACGGCGGCAAGCTGTGGGGCGCCGACGGGTCGGAGGCCGACACGCTCGCGGTCATCCCGGACTCGTCGTACGCCGGCGTGTACCAGGCGACGATCGACGACGTCATCGCGAACGGTCCGCTGGATCCCGCGACCATCGGCACCGTGCCCAACGTCGGCCTCATGGCCCAGGCCGCGGAGGAGTACGGCAGCCACGACAAGACCTTCGAGGTGCACGCCGCCGGTGTGATGCAGATCGTCGACTCCGAGGGCGAGGTGCTCATCGAGCACGAGGTCTCGCGCGGCGACATCTGGCGCGCGACGCAGACCAAGGACATCCCGGTGCGCGACTGGGTGAAGCTCGCCGTCAGCCGCGCCCGCGCCACCGGCGCGCCCGCCGTATTCTGGCTCGACGCGAACCGCGCCCACGACGCGCAGCTGATCGCGAAGGTCGCGACCTACCTCGGCAAGCTCGACACCAAGGGCCTGACCACGACGATCCTGCCGCCGGCCGAGGCCACCCGATACTCGCTCGCGCGGCTGCGTCAGGGGCTGGACACCATCTCGGTGACCGGCAACGTGCTGCGCGACTACCTCACCGACCTGTTCCCGATCCTCGAGGTCGGCACGAGCGCCAAGATGCTCTCGATCGTGCCGCTGCTCGCCGGCGGGGGCCTGTTCGAGACCGGCGCCGGGGGCTCGGCTCCCAAGCACGTGCAGCAGCTGCTGGCCGAGGACTTCCTGCGGTGGGACTCGCTCGGCGAGTTCTTCGCCCTCGCGGCGTCCCTCGAGCACTACGCCGGGTTCACCGGCAACGCGGCGGCGCAGGTGCTCGCCGACACGCTCGACCGCGCCACCGGCACGTTCCTCGAGAACGACCGGTCGCCGGGCCGCGCGGTCGGCGCGATCGACAACCGCGGCAGCCACTTCTACCTCGCGCTGTACTGGGCGCAGGAGCTCGCCGCGCAGGCCGAGGACGCGCAGCTCGCAGCCGTGTTCGCGCCCGTCGCCGCGTCCCTGGCGGACGCCGAGGACACCATCGTCGCCGAGCTGCGGGCCGTGCAGGGCTCGCCGGTCGATATCGGCGGCTACTACCACCCGGACCCGGAGCTCGTGGCCGCGGTCATGCGCCCGTCCGCGACGCTGAACGCGATCGTCGACGCGATCTGACGCGCCGCGCGTCCTCCCGGCGGTCTCGCGAGACCGCATCCTGTCGCCGAGACCGTGGGTTCCCCCCACTGTCTCGGCGCGCAGATGCGGTCTCGCGGGAGGGCGCCGCGAACGCCGGGCGGGTCAGTAGTGGACTGAGACCTCGGTGCCGGTGGGCGCCCAGTTGTAGACGAACTCGGCGTCGTCGTTCCACATGTTGACGCAGCCGTGGCTCTGCGGGAAGCCGAGCGCGCTGCGGAACGCGGACGCGCCGTGGAACGCGATGTCGGGGGCGAAGTACGTCACGTAGGGGACGTTGCGGGTGCAGTAGCTGTCGGTGCGCGAGGGGTCGGTGCAGGCGGCCCCCATGTCCTGCACGCGCACGTGCGCGAACACCGTGAAGTCGCCGGTCGGCGTCACGTTCGGGCTCAGCCCGGAGGAGATCGTGTAGCTCTGCACGACCTGGTCGTTCGCGTACAGCGTCGCGGTCTGGGTCGTGAGGTTCACGTCGATGTGCCGGTACTCGGTCGTGGTCGTGAACGCGGTCTCGGTCACCGACAGCGGATACTCCGCGTCGCCGGCGGCCAGCCGCGCGGCGAACGCGTCGGCGATGCCCGAGGTGTCGCCCAGGGCAAGGCCGTTCTGGCCGTCGTCGAGTGTCTCCAGCACGGTCCCGGCCGAGTTCGTCACGACCGTGGCGTTCACCGCGTCGCGGTTCACGAGCCCGGGGAGCGTGTCGACGGTCGCCTGGATGGCGTCGGCATCCGCCGACAGGGTCAGGGAGCCGTCGGCGACGCTCACCGTCAGCCAGGACGCGAGCGTCGCGCGGTCGATCGGCACGGTGCGCTCGTCGCCGACGTAGAACCCGCCGACGTCGAGCATGCCGTTCAGGGTCGCCGCGGCCTGCGTGGCCTCGTCGGTCGTGACGTCGGCGGCGACGGCGACGGTCTCGTCGCCGACAGAGATCGTCGTGGCGGGACCCGCGTTGAACGCGGACTCCACCGCCGAGCGCACGGTCTCCAGATCGATGCCCTGCCCGTCGGTGGCCGGCGACACCACGTAGCTCGCCGAGGCCGCGTCGAAGGAGACGGCGGCGTCGGCGGCGTCCGCGTACGCCTCGGGATCGGCGTCCTGCAGCGCCTGTTCGGCGGTGGCGGCGTCGAGGGTCACGGTCGCGGTGAGGGGCTCGGCGTTCCACTGGGCGAGATTCCACATCGGATGCTGCGCGTAGGCCTGCTGCGCGAGCGCGTCGGCGTCGATCGTCGCGCCCAGCTCGGCGCCGGTGAGGGTGACCTCGCCGTCGGAGGTGGCGAGCTGGATCGTCGTCGCCGCCAGGCGCGAGGTGAGCGCCTCCGCGGCGGCGCCCGCGGTCATCCCGCCGATCGTCACCCCGGCGACCGCGGTGCCGGGGGCGATCAGCACGAGAGAGGTCGCGACCGCGGCGACGGCGAGCACGCCGCCGGGGATGCCGAGCCACAGCCCGAGGTGCTTCTTCCTCGGCTTCGGCTCGACCGGGGCCCAGGCGTAGACCGGCGCGTCGGCGGATGTCGGGGCGTCCGGCGCGTCGGCAGACGTCGCGGGGTCGGCCGCGTCGGCGGTCGGCGGGGTCGGCGTCTGATCGCTCACGGGGGATCTCTCTGTTGTGGAGTGTCGTCCATCCATGGTATGCGCGCGCACGGGTGCGGCGCACAACGTTCTCGTCACGTCTCGGGTCAGGCCGAGGCGCGAGGGCCGGTGGAGGCGCGCACGACCAGCTCGGGCTCGATCATGCTGCTGGCCACCGGCCGGTCCAGCGAGGCGATGAGGGAGGTCAGGCTGAGGGCCCCCAGCGCGTGGAAGTCCTGCCGCACGGTCGACAGCGGCGGCAGGAGATGACGCGCGTCGGGCAGGTCGTCGAAGCCGATGACACTGACGTCGTCGGGCACGCGCAGGCCGCGCTCGTGCAGTCCGTGCAGCAGGCCGAGCGCCATCTGGTCGTTGGCGGCGAACACGGCCGTCGCCTGCCCCAGCGCGCCCGGACGGCGTCCGACCTCGTAGCCGAAGTCGCTCGTCCAGTCGCCGATGACGGGCGGGCGGGCCGGCAGACCGGCCGCGGCGAGGCGATCGGACCAGGCCCGGGAGCGCACCCGGGCGTCGACCCAGTCGAGGGGGCCGCCGAGATGCAGGATGTCGCGGTGACCGAGCGAGAGGAGGTGGTCGACGGCGCGCGCGGCGCCGGCGTACTGGTCCACCGCGACGGTGAGGACGCCGTCGGCCGGCTCCGCCGTCACGAGCAGCGTGGGCAGGTCGTGCGCCGCGCGCGTGAGGTCGGCGATGGTGGAGTAGCGCGGCGCGATGACGCAGAGGGCGTCGACGCCCTGCATGCGCAGGTGCGCCACCCCGGCGTCCGTGCCGAGATCCGGGGCGTCCGCCACGGTGGATGCGCTCACGGTGTAGCCGGCGGCGCGCGCCGCCTCCTCGATGCCGCGCAGCGTGCTGCCGGGCCCGTACTGCTCCGGCCGGTCCACGAGCACGCCGATGCGCCGGGTGCGGCGGGTCGCGAGCGCCCGGGCGATGGAGTTGGGCGTGTAGCGGATCTCCGCCATGGCCGCCTCGACCCGGGCCCGGGTGGACTCCCTGATGTTCGGGTGTCCGTTGAGCACCCGTGAGACCGTCTGATGCGAGACGCCCGCGAGCCGGGCGACGTCGTAGATGCTCGGCTTGGCGGTGCGGCCCGTCGCGTTCTCCGTCATCCGGTCGTTCCCCTCCGCCCCTCGGACCCTCGCAGTCCGGCCGCATTGCACCTCGCGTAATGTTACCGCTAACATTCTGTCGTCCCCCGAACCGGAGAAGAGTCGATGACGATCCACGACGACGCGATCGCCCGCCCGCGCGCCGAGGTGGCCGCGCTCCACGCCGAGCTCGTGCGCTACGGACTGGTGGTGTGGACCGGCGGCAACGTCTCGGGCCGGGTCCCCGGCGCCGACCTGTTCGTGATCAAGCCCTCCGGGGTGTCGTACGACGACCTCACGCCCGAGAGCATGATCCTCTGCGACCTCGACGGCCGGGTCGTGCCGGGCACCCCGGGCAGCGAGCGCAGCCCGTCCAGCGACACCGCCGCCCACGCCTACGTGTACCGGCACATGCCCGAGGTCGGCGGCGTCGTGCACACCCACTCGACGTACGCCGTCGCCTGGGCGGCGCGCGGCGAGGAGATCCCGTGCGTCATCACGGGCATGGCCGACGAGTTCGGCGGCCCGATCCCGGTGGGCCCGCTCGCGATCATCGGCGACGACTCGATCGGGCGCGGCATCGTGCAGACCCTGCGGGGTCACCGCAGCCGGGCCGTGCTGATGCAGAACCACGGTCCGTTCACGATCGGGGTGACCGCGAAGGACGCCGTCAAAGCCGCCGTGATGTGCGAGGACGCCGCCCGCACCGTGCAGATCGCCCGCTCGGCGGGACCGCTCGTGCCGCTGCCGCCGGAGACCGTCGACGCGCTGTACCTGCGGTATCAGAACGTGTACGGCCAGGCCGGGGACGCCCGCCGATGACCCCCGCCGAGACGATCCGGCGCGGGCGGACGACGCTGGGCATCGAGCTCGGCTCGACGCGCATCAAGGCGTGCCTGGTGGATGCCGACGAGCCCGCCCGCCGGCTGGCGGCCGGCGGCCACGAATGGCAGAACGCGTTCGTGGACCGCACCTGGACCTATGCCCTCGACGACGTGTGGCGGGGCGTGCAGGCCGCCTACGCCGACCTGGCGGCCGACGTCGAGCGCCGGCACGGCGTGCGGCTCGAGCGCGTCGGGGCGATCGGCGTCTCGGCGATGATGCACGGGTACCTCGTGTTCGACGCCGACGGCGAGCTGCTCGTCCCGTTCCGCACCTGGCGCAACACCACCACCGGCGCGGCGGCGGCCGAGCTGACCGCCCTGTTCGGCGTGAACATCCCGCTGCGGTGGTCGATCGCCCACTTCCACCAGGCCGTCCTCGACGGCGAGCCGCACGTGCCCCGCGTGCACCTGCTCACGACGCTGGCGGGGTACGTGCACTGGCGGCTCACCGGCCGTGCCGTGCTCGGCGTCGGCGACGCGTCGGGGATGTTCCCGATCGACCCGGCGACGCACCGGTACGACCAGGGCCTCGTCGACTGCTTCGACCGGCTCGACGCGGCCGCGCTGACGGGGCGCAGCATCGCCGACCTCCTGCCGCGGGTGCTCGACGCGGGCGAGGACGCCGGGACGCTCAGCCCTGCCGGCGCCGCGCTGCTGGACCCGACGGCGACGCTGCGGCCCGGCATCCCGCTGTGCCCGCCGGAGGGGGATGCCGGCACCGGCATGGTCGCGACGAACGCCGTGACGCCGCGCACCGGGAACGTCAGCGCGGGCACGAGCATCTTCGCGATGGTGGTGCTGGAACGGCCGCTGACGCGGGTGCACCACGAGCTCGACCTCGTGACCACCCCGGCGGGCGACCCGGTCGCGATGGTCCACTGCAACAACGGCGCCGGCGAGCTGGCCGCGTGGGCGGGACTGTTCGGCCGCTTCGCGCAGGCGACGGGCGCGTCCCTCGACGCCGACGCCGTGTTCGAGGTGCTGCTGCGGGAGGCGCTCGACGCCCGCGCGGATGCCGGCGGCATCCTGGCGTACAACCACCTCGCGGGCGAGCCGATCGCCGGTCTCGATGAGGGGCGGCCGCTGCTCGTGCGCACGCCCGAGGCCGAGCTCACGCTCGCGAACCTCATGCGCGCGCAGTTCTACGGCCTGTTCGGCACGCTGAGCCTCGGCATGCGCGTGCTCACGGCGGAGGGCGCCGGCATCGACCGGATGGTCGCGCACGGCGGCGTCTTCCGCACCGCCGGCGTCGCGCAGCGGTTCCTGGCGGCCGCGCTGGACGCCCCGGTCCTGGTCGGGGAGACCGCCGCCGAGGGCGGCGCCTGGGGCATCGCCGTGCTGGCGGCGTACCTGCTCTCGCCGCGGGCGGGACTCGGCCGCTACCTCGACGAGCACGTCTTCCGCGGCGCCGACGGCGAGCTCGCATCCCCCGACCCCGACGACGTCGCCGGCTACGCCGCCTACCTGGAGCGCTACCGCTCCGGCCTCGCGGTCGAGGCCGCCGCCGTCACCGCCCTCTGACCCCCCGACCGAGGATCCGCCCATGACACTGAACACCTCGCTCGACGCCTACGAGGTCTGGTTCGCCACCGGCAGTCAGACCCTCTACGGCGAGGACACGCTGCGGCAGGTGGCCGAGCAGTCGCGGCAGGTCGCCGCCGGCCTCGCCGGGCTGCCGGTGCGGATCGTGTGGAAGCCCGTGCTCACCGAGCCCGACGGCATCCGGCGCCTGGCCCTGGATGCCAACGCCGACGACGCGGTGATCGGCGTGATCGCGTGGATGCACACCTTCAGCCCGGCCAAGATGTGGATCGGCGGGCTGGGCGCGCTGCGCAAGCCGCTGCTGCACCTGCACACGCAGGCCAATGTCGAGCTGCCGTGGGCCGAGATCGACTTCGACTTCATGAACCTGAACCAGGCCGCGCACGGCGACCGCGAGTTCGGATACATCCAGACGCGGCTGGGCGTCGCGCGCAAGACCGTCGTGGGGCACGTGTCGAACCCGGCCGTGCGGCGGCAGGTCGACCAGTGGCAGCGCGCCGCAGCCGGCTGGCAGGCGGCGCGCACGCTGAAGCTCGCCCGCTTCGGCGACAACATGCGCTACGTCGCGGTCACCGAGGGGGACAAGACCGAGGCCGAGCTGCGGTTCGGCGTGCAGGTGAACACGTGGGGGGTGAACGAGCTGGCGGATGCGGTGGCGGCCGCATCCGAGACCGACATCGACACGCTGGTCGACGAGTACGTCGACACCTACGAGGTGGCGCCCGAGCTGCGTCCCGGCGCCGAGCGGCACCAGAGCCTGCGGGACGGCGCCGCGATCGAGCTCGGGCTGCGCTCCTTCCTCGAGGCGGGCGGGTTCGGCGCGTTCACGACCTCGTTCGAGGATCTGGGCGCGCTCCGCCAGCTGCCGGGGCTGGCCGTGCAGCGGCTGATGGCCGAAGGCTACGGCTTCGGCGCCGAGGGCGACTGGAAGACCGCGATCCTGGTGCGCGTCGCGAACGTGATGGGGGCGGGCCTGCCCGGCGGCGCGAGCCTCATGGAGGACTACACCTACGACCTGACCCCCGGCGAGGAGCGCATCCTGGGGGCGCACATGCTCGAGGTGGCGCCCTCGCTGACGACCGCGACGCCGCGGCTGGAGATCCATCCGCTGGGCATCGGCGGCAAGGACGACCCGGTGCGGCTCGTGTTCACCGCCGACCCGGGGCCCGCCGTCGTGGTCGCCCTCAGCGACATGCGCGACCGGTTCCGGCTGGTCGCCAACGCGGTCGACAACGTCGCGGCGCCCGACCTGCCGAAGCTCCCCGTCGGGCGCGCGGTGTGGCGGCCGCAGCCCGACTTCGCGACCTCCGCCGCATGCTGGCTGGAGGCGGGCGCCGCCCACCACACCGTGATGACCACCGCCGTCGGCGTCGACGTGTTCCGAGACTTCGCGGAGATGGCGCGCACCGAGCTCGTCGTCATCGACGAGGACACGACGGTGCGCGGCTTCCGCCGGGAGCTGCGCTGGAACCAGGCCTACTACCGGCTCGCGCAGGGCCTGTGATGTCGCGGACACCGCGCTCCGGCACGCAGCACGTGCTGCGTGCCGGCGACGAGGAGGCCGTCGTCGCGAGCATCGGGGCGTCCCTGCGCTCCTACGTCCACGCCGGGCGCGACCTCGTCGTGCCGTTCGGGCTCGACGAGGTGCGTCCGGCGTACCGGGGCGCCACCCTCGCGCCGTGGCCGAACCGCGTCGTCGACGGCCGGTATGCGTTCGGCGGCACGGCGCACCGGCTGCCGCTGACGGAGCCGGAACGCGGCCACGCCCTGCACGGGCTGGCGGCGTGGCTCGACTTCGCCGCCGTCGACAAGGGGCCCGACCACGTCACCCTCGCCGCGGTCATCGAGCCGCAGGCGGGCTACCCGTGGCGGGTGCTGCTCGAGACGACCTACGCGCTGGGCCCGGACGGGCTCACCCAGTCCGTCCGGGCGACGAACCCGGGGGAGGAGCCGGCGCCGTTCGGCACGGGCCCGCACCCGTATCTCGTCGCCGGCCCCGCGCCGCTGGACGAGTGGACGCTGGAGCTGCCGGCGTCCGAGGTGCTCCAGGTGACCGACGACCGGCTCGCGCCGGTGGCGCCGGCGCCGGTGTCGTCGGACGCCGTGCGGTTCGACTTCCGCGAGCCGCGGCGGATCGGCGCCGCCCGCATCGACCACGCGTTCACCGCCCTCGCGCGGGACGCCGCCGGCAACGCGAGCGTGCGGCTGACGGATCCGAGCGGGGCGGGCGTGGCGATGACCTGGAGCACGGCATGCCCGTGGGTGCAGATCCACACCGCCGACCTGCCCGAGGGGCCGGCGCAGCCGGGGCACCGGGCCGGCCTCGCCGTCGAGCCCATGACGTGCGCACCGGACGCGTTCAACGCCGCGCGATACGACTGGGACGCCGGGTTGCTGGCGCTGGAGCCGGGTGCCGAGGCGACGGCGTCCTGGCGCATCCACGCCCTCTGACCCCGGCCGGCTCTGTCCGCTCGTCGGTGTGTCATAACTCCGCCTGGGCTGCTGCTCCGGATGCCGGCAGGCCCGGATTTCCGGGCGCCGGCACCGGCCGCCCGGGAATTCAGACTGAGTTATGACACACCGGGCGACGGTGACGTGCGCCACGGCAGTCGGGCCGGCCTCATACGGCGTCGCGGGCGAGGACGAGGTAGACCGCCGCGGTCCACGTGTATGCGCGGTCCCGCAGCCCCTCGCCGGTCAGGGCGTCGAAGTTCTCCGCGAAGCCGGACGCCTCGCACAGGCGACGGAAGCGCGCGCTCACCTCGTTCGCGAGCTCGATATGGCCTCCGGTGCGCAGCCCGTCCTCGATGAGCAGCGTCGAGGGTGCCCAGATCGGGCCACGCCAGTAGCCGTCGGGCTGGTAGTCCGCACTGTCCACGGTCTCGGTGGCCAGCCCCCACGGCGTGAGGAACCGGCGCACGTCCGCCGCGAGCACATCGACGACCTCCGGGTCGAGGTGCGCGCTCGCCACCAGCGGGATCAGCGTCAGCAGACTCGTGCGCTTGCTCGCCGCGCCGCTCCAGACCCCGCGTGCCGTGAAGCCGTCGCGCCAGAGCCGGTCGGTCCATGCGTCGCGAAGCAGTTCCGCCGCCGTCCGCCAGCTCGTCGCGTCCTCGCCCAGCTCCGCCGCCAGATCGACGAGCGCGTCGAGCTGGAGCAGGAGGAAGGCGACGAGATCGGGGGCCTCGACGACCCGGTCCCGGTCGAAGAGGGTGGAGTTGTCCCACCCGCTGTCGTTGCCGTGCTGGTAGGAGGGGAGGGCGTTCCCCGGCATGCGCCGGCTGTCGAGCCAGAACCGGGTCCAGCGGCTCAGCCGGTCGTAGGCGATCCGGAGCCGCGTGGCGTCCAGGCGCAGCCCCGCCCGGCGCATCCGTTGGAGCGCCCAGCCGTGGATCGGAGGCTTGACGAAGTTGTAGAGCCGTTCCGAATGGGCGACGGAGTCCGGCAGCGCGCCGGACGACTCCTGGTGGTCGAACGGGACCATGAACTGGTCCCAGGCGCAGGCGTCGAGCCCCGGGACCAGTGCGAGCGCGTTGAAGCAGTGATCCCAGCTCCACACCTTGTCCATCCAGTGCTTCGACATGAGCACGGACTCTCGCTGCAGGAAACCCGCGGCCGACACGGTGGACGCCCAGAGCACGTAGCCGGCCAGTGCGGCCGCCGGGGTCCGCTCCGAACGCCATGGCGCGATCGCATCGAGGTACTCGGCGAACTCGGCGCGGGTCTGGGCGACCAGGTCGTCGAACCCCCTCGACGTCGAATAGGGCGGCCGGGCGGTGTCGAACTCCTCGACCGCGATCTCCCAGTCGCGGTCGCCGCCGTCGACGATCACGCGCCGATCGGCCGCGCCGAGCGCCTCCGCCCCCTCGAGGTCGAGCCGAGCCGCCACCGGTGTGACCCGGTAGCGGCATCCGGTCTCGTACGACGTGAACACCGCCGACCCGTCCAGCGGATCGCGGAACAGGTAGACGCCGGTGAACGGCGTGAGCTCCGACGTCGCGTCGGCGAGGATCATGCCCGAGCCTGCGGTGCCGCGGATCCGCATCGCCCCGTCGGGCTCGAAGGCGGCCCGCACGACGCCGCCTCCGGGAAGATGCCAGGCGAGCGAGGCCGGGTCGGCGCGGACGTCGGCGTCGATCGCGGCTCCCGCGACCAGGGGACTCAGCGAGAGGACGGCGTGCATGCCGGTCCGGTGGGAGACCAGGTGGAGGAGGCGGTGGGTGCGGTGGGCGGCGACCACGGGAGAGACCCCCAGCCACGCTCCGCGGCGGCTGAACGGAACGTGGCGGATGTCGAAGGACGGAAGGTCGTGCATGGTCATCGGGCTCCAGATCCGCGTTGATGCCGGGACGCGCGCCACCCTAGCATCGAACCGGTTCGAATGCGGCGAGCGCGTGGGCCGTCCCCTCAGGGAACGATCACGGCGTCACGGTTGCGGACCTGCCCCGAACACGGCTACAGTCGAACCGGTTCGACATCGAACCGGTTCGCCACGCCATTCGTCGCGGCGTGGACGGTGCGAGGAGGCACGAAGATGGTCACGATCGGAGACGTGGCGCGAGCGGCGGGGGTCTCCCGCAGCACCGCCTCCTACGCGCTGTCGGGCAAGCGCTCCATCTCGGCGGACGTCCGCCGGAAGGTCGAGGACGCCGTCCGGGAGCTGGGCTACACGCCCAATGCCGGAGCCCGTGCGCTCGCGACCTCGCGGACCAACGTGATCGCCCTGCTCGGCCAGTTCTTCGACGACGAGTTCGCGCCCGCCATGCTGCAGTACATCCTCGGCATCACCAATCGGGCACGCGCGCTGGGCTACGACACGCTGTTCGTCTCGGAGGACGACGGCGCGAGTGCGCTCCGTCGCATCTCGGACTCGCGGATGGTCGACGGCTTCGTCCTTCTGAACGTGTCGGAGCGCGACGAGCGGCTCGAGCCGTTGCGCACCGCGGCGCAGCCGGGGGCTCTCGTCGGACTGCCCGGTGAGACGGACGGGTTCGACGTGTTCGACCTCGACTTCGCCGCCGCGGGCCGTCTCATGGTAGAGCGCCTGCACGATCTGGGGCACCGCGAGCTGGCGCTCGTCTCCCAGCCGGAGCATGTGCTCGAGCGGGGCGGCGCATACGTGTCACGACTGGCGGATGCCGCCCGCGACCGTGCCGACGAGCTGGGCGTGCGCCTGCACCACCTCTTCGGCGCCTCGGGTCAGCCCGAGATCGGACGCGACCTCCACGCGCTCCTGGACGCGCACCCGGACGTGACCGGTCTCCTGCTCAACAACGAGGCGGCGGCCGCCGCCCTTCCCACCGTCCTGCAGTCGCGCGGGCTGGCATCGCCCGACGACCTGTCCGTCATCGGCCGGTACTCCGACGATTTCGCTCGCACCTTCTCCCTCCCCTTCTCCGCCATCGACAGCGCCGCCGACGAGCTCGGGCGCCGCGCGGTGGAGCACCTCGTCTCCCGCATCACCGGCACCGCGGATGCGGACACCTACGTCGTCGACCTGATCGCGCCCGTCATCGACGACCGCGGCTCCATCGCCGCGCCATCCCGAAAGTGACACCAAGAGGCCCGGGCAGCCGGGCCGCGTTCAAGGAGGAACAATGACCAGCAGTAAGCTCCGCGTGCCGCTCGCGGTCGCGGTCGCCGTCGTCGCGGTGGGCGCGCTCGCAGGCTGCGCCGGCTCGGGCGACTCGAGCTCGTCGGACGCCGGCGGCACCTACACCTGGTGGGATCCGTACCCCCAGCACGATGAGAACTCGGACTGGGCCACACGCGTGCAGGAGTGCGGCACCGAGGCCGGCGTGACGATCGACCGCACCTCGTACGACACCACCGCGTTGACCAACCAGGCGCTGCTCGCCGCGCAGGAGGGAACCTCGCCCGACATCATCCTGCTCGACAACCCCGCGGTGTCCACGCTCGCCTCCACCGGCATGCTCACCACCACCGACGAGCTGGGGCTGGACACGTCCGACATCGACGCCAACCTGCTCGCCGCCGGGGAGCTCGACGGCGAGACCTACGGCATCCCGATCGGCGCCAACACGCTGGCGTTGTACTACAACGCCGACATCCTCTCCGCCGCCGGCATCGACCCGGCATCCATCACGGACTGGGCCTCGCTCACCGATGCACTGGCCACCGTCACCGCCGCCGGGCACAAGGGCATCACCTTCGCCGGCATCGGCACCGAGGAGGGCTCGTTCCAGTTCCTGCCGTGGTTCTGGGGGGCGGGCGCCGACCTGACCGATCTGGACTCGAGCCAGGCCGTCGAGGCGCTGGCGCTGTGGACCGACTGGGTCAAGAACGGCTACGCCCCGCAGTCGGTGATCAGCAACTCGCAGAACACCAGCTGGGAGGAGTTCGCCACCGGCGACTTCGCCTTCGCCGAGAACGGCACCTGGCAGGTCGACAGCGCAGCGGACCAGTCGTTCACCACCGGCGTGATCGTGCTGCCGGCCATCGACGGCGGCGCCGCGCCCGCGCCCACCGGCGGGGAGTTCATCGTGGCTCCCGTGCAGCAGGACACCGCCCGCTACGGGGTGACGAAGCAGATCATCGACTGCATGACCACGACCGAGGGCTTCGTGCAGACCGCCGACACCTTCGCCTACTACATCCCGCCGACCGAGGCCGGCCAGGAAGAGCTGCTGACCGAGCACCCCGAACTCGACACGTGGGTCTCGGCCGTGCAGTCGGCGAAGGGTCGCACCAGCGACAACCTCGGCACCGACTACCCGCTCATCTCCGAGCAGCTGTGGACCGCGGTCCAGAGCGCCCTCTCCGGCGCGTCCTCCCCGGCGGATGCGCTCGCCGCAGCGCAGACCGCCGCGGCGGCGGCGGTCGCCAAGTAATCCCGATCCGGGGCGGGCGTGCGGCACGCCGCCCGCCCCGGACATCCCCCCAAGGACACCCCATGACGACTTCGACCACGCGCTCCGCGGGGGCGACCACCGACACCGTCTCCGTGACGGTGCCGCCGGCTCGCCGACGTCGTGGCGGGGGACTCGACGGATCCCGCTGGGTCGCGCTCGGCTTCGCCGCCCCGCTGCTGGCGTATCTGATCGCGTTCTACGCCTACCCGCTGGTGCGCAGCATCGACCTCAGCATCCATGACTACACGGTCCGCGCGTTCGTGCAGGGCGATGCGGAGTTCGTCGGGCTGCAGAACTACATCGACATCGTGACCTCGTCGCTGTTCGGCACGGCGCTGTGGAACACCGCGGTGTTCGTCATCGGATCGCTGATCTTCCAATACGCGATCGGGCTCGCCCTCGCGGTGTTCTTCCGCAACGGCTTCCGGCTCAGCGGCGTGCTGCGCGCCCTGTTCCTCGTGCCATGGCTGCTGCCGCTGATCGTCTCCGGCTCGACCTGGTCGTGGATGCTGGGCAGCGACAACGGCGTCGTCAACTCCTTCCTGCAGGCCGCCGGTCTCGGCTCGGTCAACTGGCTGACCTCGCCCGACACCGCTCTGATCGCCGTCATCATCGCGAACATCTGGCTCGGCATCCCGTTCAACCTCGTCATCCTCTACTCCGGGCTGCAGAACATCCCGGCCGACCTCTACGAGGCGGCTGCGCTCGACGGCGCCGGGGCATGGCGGCAGTTCTGGAGCATCACGTTCCCGCTGCTGCGCCCGGTCTCGGCGATCACCGTGCTGCTGGGCCTGGTCTACACGCTCAAGGTCGTCGACATCATCTGGGTCATGAGCGCCGGCGGACCCGCCAACGCGTCGACGACGCTGGCCGTGTGGTCGTACCGGGAGGCCTTCGGAACCGGCCAGCCCGATCTGTCGCCCGCGGCGGCGATCGGCAACATCCTCATCATCATCGCCCTGATCTTCGGGCTCCTGTACCTGCGGGTGCAGCGCAGACAGGAGAACTCATGACCGCTCGCCGCCTGTGGTGGAAGACCGCGCTGGGCGTGGTCTTCACCATCCTGATGCTCTTCCCCGTCTACTGGATGGTCAACGTGTCGTTGACCAAGACGAGCGACCTGCGGCTCAGCCCCCCGCATCTGTTCCCGGTGGATGCCACGCTGGACGGGTACGTCGCCGTGCTCAACCAGCAGCTTCCGAACCTGGTCACGAGCCTCGCGATCGGCCTCGGCTGCGTCGTGCTCACCGTCGTGATCTCGGCGCCCGCGGCGTACGCGATCAGCCTGCTGAACATGCGTGGGGGCCGTGCCCTGAACTTCGTGCTGCTGGTCGCGCAGATGATCCCCGGGGTCGTCATGGCGATGGGGTTCTACGCCATCTACGTGCGGATCGGCCTGCTCAACAGCATCGGCGGCCTCATCCTCGCCGACTCCACGATCGCCGTGCCCTTCGGCGTCCTGCTGTTCACGGCGTTCATGAGCGGGCTCCCGCGCGAGCTGCTGCAGGCGGCCCGCATCGACGGCGCCGGCACCTGGCGGACCTTCACGTCCGTGGTGCTTCCGCTCAGCCGCAACTCGGTGCTGACGGTCGCGCTGTTCGCCTTCCTGTGGGCGTGGTCCGACTTCGTGTTCGCATCCACGCTCGCGCGCAACTCGGCGTTGAAGCCCATCACGCTCGGCATCTACAACTACATCGGCAACAACACGACCCAGTGGAACGCGATCATGGCGACCGCGGTCGTCGCCTCCCTCCCCGCGGCGATCCTGCTCGTGATCGCCCAGCGCTACGTTGCCGCCGGCGTCACCGCCGGGGCTGTGAAGGACTGATCCGTGACCTCGTCCGTGAGCCCGAACCAGTCCGGAGCGCTCGACCACGTCGCGGCGGTGCCCGTCGCCCCCACGGGTGGATCCCGCCGGGGCGCGGCCGTCGATGACGTGACGCTCGATCCGAGCGGTTTCTGGGGGCGCCGTCAGCGGGTGAACGCCGAGGCGACGCTCGCGCACTGTCTGGAATGGATGGAGCGTCTGGGATGGATCGAGAACTTCGACCGCGTCGCGCGCGGCGAGACCACACTCGATCGACCCGGCTGGCAGTTCTCCGACTCCGAGGTGTACAAGCTGCTGGAGGCGATGGCGTGGGAGGCGGGCCGCGCGGCCGATCCCGGACCGGCCGCCGCCTTCGACGCCCTCGTCGCCCGCATCGGAGCGGCGCAGGATGCCGACGGCTATCTCGGCACGGCCTTCGGCCACCCCGGCCTGCCGCCGCGGTATTCCGACATGGGCATGGGGCATGAGCTATACAACATGGGGCACCTGCTGCAGGCCGCCGTCGCGCGCGTGCGCACCGGGCACCCGACCGATCCGCTGGTCGGCATCGCACGCCGGGCAGCCGACCACATCTGCCAGGAATTCGGGGAGGGCGGACGCGAGAGCATCTGCGGCCACCCCGAGATCGAAGTGGCGCTCGTCGAGGCGGGGCGCGCCCTCGGCGAGCGTCGCTACCTCGAACAGGCGCGTCTGTTCGTCGAGCGTCGGGGGAGGGGCACCCTGCGCGTCCCGCCGCTGCGGTCGGCGGAGTACTTCCAGGACGACGTGCCGGTCCGCGACGCCGAGGTGTTGCGCGGTCACGCCGTACGGGCGCTCTACCTCTCGGCGGGAGCGGTCGACGTCGCCGTCGAGACGGGCGACGAAGCTCTGCGGGACGCGCTCACGCGACAGTGGGAGCGCACCGTCGAGCGACGGACGTACCTGACCGGAGGCATGGGGTCCAGACACCAGGACGAGGGGTTCGGGGACGACTGGGAGCTGCCCGCCGACCGCGCGTACTGCGAGACGTGCGCCGGCGTCGCGTCGATCATGCTCGCGTGGCGGCTGTATCTGGCGACGGGGGACGTCCGGTATCCGGACCTGATCGAGCGCACGCTCTTCAACGTCGTCGCGACGTCGCCGAGCGAAGACGGCCGCGCCTTCTTCTATGCCAATCCGCTGCACCAGCGGGAGCCCGGGGGCCAGCCTCGGGACGGGGTGAACACCCGGGCCGAGGGCGGGGTGAGGGCGCCGTGGTTCGAGGTGTCGTGCTGTCCGACGAACCTCGCCCGCACGATGGCGTCGCTCGGTGCCTACGTCGCGGCGGCCGACGGCGAAGGAGCGGTCCTGCTGCAATACGCCCCCGGGCGGGTGTGCATGGGCGGGTTCGTGCTCGAGGTCGTGACCGACTACCCCGACCACGGCATGGTCCGCATCCAGATCGTGGCGGCGCCGCACGGCGAGGCGCGCCTGCGGCTTCGCGTGCCGGCCTGGGCGCTCGGTGCCACCCTCCGCGTGGGGGAGGGGGCACCCGAGGCCGTCGCCGCCGGCTGGGTGGATGTGCGACGCCGCTTCGCGACCGGAGACGAGGTCGTCCTCGACCTTCCCGTGGCGCCGCGGCTGTCCTGGCCCGATCCTCGCATCGACGCCTTGCGGGGCACGGTGGCACTCGAGCGCGGTCCGCTGGTGCTGTGCCTGGAGTCGACGGATCTGCCGACCGACATGGAGCTGGCGGACGTGCGGGTGGATGCGGCGGCTCCGCTCACGGACCGCGCCGGCGGAGCACGAGCCGCCGGAGCGCTCGCGCTGCCGGCCGGGTCGTCCGCCGGGGACCTCCCCTACCATCCCGCGAGCGCGCCGCTGTCGGTATCCGGGCTCGATCTGACCTTCGTGCCCTATCACCGCTGGGCCGAGCGCGGCCCCGCGACGATGCGGGTCTTCGTGCCGCTGGCCTGAGGCCGGGCGCGGGCGTGTCCGGGCGCGCGCGTGTCATAACTCCGCCTGGGCTGCTGCTCCGGATGCCGGGAAGCCCGGAATTCCGGGCGCCGGCACCGGCCTGCCCGGAGTCCAGACTGAGTTATGGCACGCCGGGCAGCTGCGGCGCTCAGGCCCAGGCCAGCGGCAGCAGCTGTCGCCGGCTGAGCGGCGCCAGCGGCACGGCGTCCAGCTCGTCGGCGGAGAGCCAGCGCAGCTCGGCGATCTCGGCCGCGGCGATCGCGTCGTCGTGGCGGATGCGAAGCGCGAATGCGTCGGCGACCACGAGGTGGCCCGGCTCGTTCGCCGCGTCGTCGCGGAACCGGCCGAGGGGTGTGTAGGCATCGGCATCCGCGTGCACGCCGATCTCCTCGGCGACCTCACGGCGTACCGTCTGCAGCGGGGTCTCGCCCGGATCGGGCTTGCCGCCGGGCTGCTGGAACAGCGTCGTGCCGCGCTTTCGCACCACCAGCGCACGCCCCCGCTCGTCGGTCACCACCGCCGCCGACACGTGCACGACGGGTGCGCTCACGCGAACACCTTGCCGGGGTTGAGGATGCCGGCCGGGTCGAAGACGCGCTTGATCTGCCGCTGCAGCTCCCACTGGTCCGAGCCGAGCTCGCCTTTCAGCCAGCGGCGCTTGAGCACCCCGATGCCGTGCTCGCCGGTGAGGGTGCCGCCCAGGCGCAGCGCGGCGCGGAACAGCTCGCCCGCGGCATCCCACACCGCCGGCGGCACCTCGGGGCCGTCGAAGACGAAGTTCGGGTGCAGGTTGCCGTCGCCGGCGTGCGCGACCGTCGGGATCACGAGCCCGTACTCGCGCTCGATGCGGGCGATCTCGTCGAACATGGCCGGCAGCGCCGAGCGCGGCACCGACACGTCCTCGATGAGGGTCGTGCCCAGCCGTTCCATCGCCGGGTGCATCGAGCGGCGGATGCGCAGCAGGCGCTCGCCCTCGGCGGGGTCGTCCGAGACGGCGACCTCGCCGCCGCCGGCGCGCAGCACCGCGGCGATCGCGTACGCGTCCGCCGCGGCGGCGGGACCGTCGGTCTGGATCGTCAGCTGCGCGGCGCCGGGCGGCGGGGCCGGCAGGGCCAGCAGGTCGTGGACGGCGGCGAGGCTCGCCGCATCCATCAGCTCCATGATGGCGGGCTGGATGCCGGCCGCGGTCACCGCGGCCGAGGCGGCCGCCGCCTCGCGCACGCCCCGGAACACGCCGGCGATCGTGCAGACGCCGCCCGGCACCAGCCGGCGCAGCTTCAGCGTCGCCCCCACGACGACTCCCAGCGTCCCCTCCGACCCGATCAGCAGCGAGGTCAGATCGTAGCCGGTCACGCCCTTCACGCTGCGATGGCCCAGGCGCAGCAGCCGGCCGTCGGCGAGCACGACGTCCAGTGCCAGCACCGCATCGCGCACGACGCCGTACTTCGCGCACAGCAGGCCCCCGGCGCCGGTGGCGATGTTGCCGCCGACCGTGGAGATCTCGCGGCTGGCCGGGTCGGGCGCCCACCACACGCCGTGCGGCGCGAGGGCGGTGTTCAGGTCGGCGTTGAGTATGCCGGGCTCGACGACGGCCAGCAGGTCGTCGGGGCGCACCTCGAGGAGGCGGTCCATGGCGCGCAGCGACAGCGCGATCTCGCCGGCGCCGGTGTTCGCGGCGCCCGCCAGCCCGGTCCCGGCGCCGCGGGGGACGACCGGCGTGCCGGTCTCGGTCGCTATCCGCAGCGTGGCCTGCACATCGGCGACGGACGCCGCGTGCACGACCGCGAGCGGCGTGCCGGCGGCGGCGTGCCCGGACTTGTCGGCGCGCACGGCGGCGCGGGCGGCATCCGAGGTGTCGACGATGTCTCCGAGCGCGTCGCGCAGCCGGGCGACGACGTCGGTCATGCCAGGCGCCGGCGTCCGGCGACGAGGCCCACGGTGATCGCGACGAGGGCGTAGGCGAGGCCGACCCACGTCATGCTCATGTCCCAGAATGCGGCGGTCGCGGCGGCGTAGACCAGCAGCTCGACGATCGCCCGGACGAACGGGTGCACGGCCAGCACGGCACGGGGGGAGACGAACAGCGCCCACAGCAGGATCGCCACGGCGGGGGTGCCGAGCCCGAACAGGATGTTCCACGCGAACGGCCAGCCCGCGAAGCCCCAGAACGCGAGCACGCCGAACGCGACGATCTCGCACGCGAACGCCAGCACGTCGACGGCCGACAGCGGCGCGCGGGTGCCCGCGGGCAGCTCGGCGGGGGTGTTCGGGGTCACCGGCCCAGTCTACGGGCGCTCCTCGCTCCGGTATGATCGGAGCCGTCGCGACTGGCGTTGAGGTGGGTTCCCACCGGGGAGCGACTGACGACGGCATTCGACCGCACGCCTGGGCCGATGTGGACCTTCCATTCAGCACGCCGTAGTCAAGGAGATCGCCATGACCGATCCGTATTTCAACGCCCCGCTCGCCGAGGTCGACCCCGAGATCGCGCAGGTGCTCGAGCGCGAGCTGGAGCGTGAGCGCGGCTACCTCGAGATGATCGCGTCCGAGAACTTCGTACCGGTCTCGGTGCTGACCTCGCAGGGCTCGGTGCTCACGAACAAGTACGCCGAAGGCTACCCGGGGCGCCGTTACTACGGCGGCTGCGAGGAGGTCGACGTCGCCGAGGAGCTCGCGATCGAGCGCGCCAAGGCGCTGTTCGGCGCCGAGTTCGCCAACGTGCAGCCGCACTCGGGCGCGCAGGCCAACGCGGCCGTGCTGCACGCCTTGGCCCGCCCCGGCGACACGCTGCTGGGCCTGTCGCTCGATCACGGCGGGCACCTCACCCACGGCATGAAGATCAACTTCTCGGGCCGGCTGTACGACATCGTCGCCTACGGCGTGGACGCCGAGACGAGCCTCATCGACATGGACGAGGTCGAGCGTCTCGCCCGCGAGCACACGCCGAAGGTGATCGTCGCCGGGTGGTCCGCCTACCCGCGCCAGCTCGACTTCGCCCGCTTCCGCGCGATCGCCGACGAGGTCGGCGCCTACCTGTGGGTGGACATGGCGCACTTCGCGGGCCTGGTGGCCGCGGGCGTGCACCCCTCGCCCGTGCCGCACGCGCATGTGGTGTCCTCGACCGTGCACAAGACCATCGGCGGTCCGCGGTCGGGCTTCATCCTGACCAACGACGCGGACATCGCGAAGAAGATCAACTCGGCCGTCTTCCCCGGCCAGCAGGGCGGTCCGCTCATGCACGTCATCGCCGCGAAGGCGACCGCGTTCAAGCTCGCGGCGACGCCGGAGTTCCGCGACCGGCAGGAGCGCACGCTGCGCGGCGCCGCGCTGCTGGCCGAGCGGCTCTCGCAGCCAGACGTCGCCGCGGCCGGCATCGCGGTGCGCTCGGGCGGCACCGACGTGCACCTGGTGCTCGTGGACCTGCGCGACGCCGAGATCGACGGCAAGCAGGCCGAGGACCTGCTGCACGAGATCCACATCACGGTCAACCGCAACGCGGTGCCGAACGACCCGCGGCCGCCGATGACGACCTCGGGCCTGCGCATCGGCACGCCCGCGCTCGCGACCCGCGGCTTCGGCGACGCCGAGTTCAGCGAGGTCGCCGACATCATCGCGTCGGCGCTGCTGCCCGGCGCAGACGTCGAGGCGCTGCGCATGCGGGTGGCGGCGCTGACGGCCGCGTTCCCGCTGTACCCGGGGCTGTCCCGGTGACCTCCCGGGCACGATAGGTTACAGTCAACTGAAAACTTCGGCATCCGAGGGTTGCCGTCCGCTTTCACTATCGACATAGTGATCCGTGGCGGCATCCGACCTCGCGTTTCCGCGAGACCGCATCTGTGCGCCGAGAGGGTGGGGTTTCCCCAGGGTCTCGGCGCCGGGATGCGGTCTCGCGGGTGGGGGATGCCGGGACACGACGAGGTGAGGAGTTCTCGATGACGGCGGTGCGGCTGGATGGTGTGGCGACGGCGGCGGCGATCAAGGCGGAGCTGGCGGAGCGGGTGGCGGCGTTGCAGGCCCGGGGGGTGACTCCGGGGATCGCGACGGTGCTGGTGGGCGCGGATCCGGCGTCGCAGCTGTATGTGGGGATGAAGCACAAGCAGTCCGAGGCGATCGGGATGAACTCGATCCAGCGGGAGCTGCCGGCTGATGCGACGCAGGCCGAGGTCGAGGCGCTCATCGACGAGCTGAACGCGGACCCGTCGTGTCACGGGTACATCGTGCAGTTGCCGTTGCCGACGCACATCGACACGGATGCGATCCTGGAGCGGATCGACCCGGCGAAGGATGCCGACGGTCTGCACCCGACGAACCTGGGCCGGCTGGTGCTGAACGTGAACACCCCGATCACCTCGCCGCTGCCGTGCACGCCGCGGGGTGTGATCGAGCTGCTGACCCGCAACGGGTACGACCTGACCGGCAAGCACGTGGTCGTGGTGGGCCGGGGGGTGACGATCGGCCGGTCGATCGGGCTGTTGCTGACCCGCCGCGACATCAACGCGACGGTGACGCTGACGCATACCGGGACGGTGGATCTGCCGACGTATCTGCGTCAGGCGGACGTGATCGTCGGCGCCGCCGGGGTCAAGCATCTGGTGACCGCCGCGGATGTGAAGCCGGGCGCCGCGGTACTGGACGTCGGTGTGACGCGGGAGACCGACCCGGAGACCGGGAAGTCGAAGGTGTACGGCGACATCGCACCGGATGTCGCGGAGGTCGCCGGGTTCCTGTCCCCGAACCCGGGCGGGGTGGGTCCGATGACCGTCGCCCTGCTCATGACCAACGTCGTCGAAGCCGCCGAACGCGCCACCGCCGGCTGAACCGCCGGTCTCCGCGTCCGATCCCCGGCCGGGTCATAACTCAGGACGATCGTCCCGTGCGCGGCCATGGGAGCGGTGTCTGCCGGCGCGTCGCCGGCGGCGTCCTGAGTTCTGAGCGCGGCGGCGAGATCTCTTCCGCGCGGCGGCGAGACCGCTGAGCGCGGCGGCGAGGGGCACGAAACGCTCGTGCAACGCGGAGGTGCGACGATCGGGTCATGCTGACCCTGCGCGGGGCGACCCGCATCCTCGTCGACGGCCAGGCCGAGCGGGACGGCGACCTCGTCGTCGGCGACGACGGCAGGGTCTCGAATGCCGGCGCAGGGCTCGGCGGCGACGTGCTCGACGCCACAGGCTGCGTCGTCACGCCCGGGCTGGTCAACGCCCATCATCACCTGCTGCAGAGCGGGTTCCGGACGCTGCCGGGCACCCGCGGCGTCCCGATGCGCGAGTGGCTGCCCGTCATGGCCGGGGCGTATGCCGCCGCCGGCATAGACCGCTCGCTGACCGCTGCGACGGCCGCCGTCGGCATCGCCGAGTCGCTGCTGTGCGGCGTCACCACCGTCGCCGACCACCAGCTGAACTGGCCGGCCGGAGGAACGATCGGCGACACCGTGGGCATCGCCCGGTCCGTGGCGGATGCCGCCGCATCCCTCGGCGCCCGCCTCGTCTTCGTGCGCGGCACCGCGCGGGACGATCCCGGGTTCGCGGCCGAGAGCGCGGACGCGATCGTCGAGGCACTGCTGGGCGGCGACCACGCCGGGGGAGTGAGCCCCGACGGGACTCTGCAGATCGCGGTGGGGCCGGCCGGCGTGCACTCCGACACCGACGCGACGTTCCGCCGACTCGGCGAGATCGCCGCGCGTCACGGGCTGCGCCGGCGCACGCAGGCGAACGAGCAGGTCGACACCGAGATCGCGCTCGAGCGGTACGGGCGGCGCCCCCTGGACCTGCTGGCGGAGTGGGGGTGGCTCGAACCCGGCGTCACGATCGCCCACCTGTGCGACGTCACGGATGCCGAGATCGTCCGGCTCGCGGCATCCGGCGTCACCGCGACCCACGCGCCGGCCTGCGACGTGCCGATGGGGTGGGGTGTCGCGCCGGTCGCGAGACTGCTCGGCGCGGGCATCACCGTCGGCCTCGGCACCTCCGGCGGCGGCTCGAACGACGCCGGCCACCTGCTGGCAGACGCCCGCCTGGCGATGCAGGTCTCCGCCCTGGTCGGCCCGCAGCTGCCGGCGCGCACCGTGCTGGCGATGGCCACCGAGAACGGCGCGATCGGCCTCGGCCGGCCGGACCTCGGCCACCTGCGCCCCGGCGCGCACGGCGACCTGTGCGTGTGGGACGTCTCCGGGGTCGCGGACGCCGGCGTCGCGGACCCGGTCGCAGGTCTCCTGTGGGCCGCACCCGGCCGCCGGCCGCGCCACGTCGTCGTCGGCGGCCGGGTGGTCGTGCGCGACTATCGGCTCGTGACCGCCGACGAGCCCGCCCTGGCCGCGGCGCTCCGTGCCCGGCTCGCCCGCTGAGCGTCCATAACTCAGGCAGAAACCGCCGCGTTGGCTCCGGAAGGCCGGGCCCATGCGATTCTGCCTGAGTTGTGCGCAGGGGGCGCCGACGCCGGTGCGCCGATGCTCGTGCGCAGGGGTGCGCCGACGCCGGCGCGCAGGGCGGCACCGCGGCGGCACCACGGAACGGAGAGGGCGGCTACAGATCGAGGACCAGCCGCGGACACGCGGCGCGCGAGACGCAGACCATCATGACCGTGTCGCCCTCCTGCTCCAGCGGCGTGAGCACCGAGTCGCGGTGCTCCACCTCGCCCTCCAGCACGGCGACCTCGCACGTGCCGCAGGTGCCGCGGCGGCAGCTGGAGAGCACCAGCGTGTCGGGCGACTGCTCCTCGATCGCCTCGAGGATCGACTGGTTCGGCGCGACGGTCACGACATCGCCGGAGCCCACCAGCTCGACCTCGAACGGGTCCGGCCAGACCGGGTCGCCGAACTCGATCGCCTCGAACCGCTCGACGTGCAGCTGCGGCTCCGGCACAGCCGCCGCCAGCGCCTCGAGCAGGCGGGCCGGACCGCAGGCGTAGACGGCGTCCGCCGGCGCGAGGGAGCGGCCCAGGGCGGGCACGTCGAGCCGGGAGCCCTCGTCGGCGGCGTGCACGCGCACCCGCTGCGGATACGCCGCGACCAGCTCGGCCGCGAAGGCCATCGTGCCGCGGCCGCGGCCGGCGTAGTCGAGCGTCCACTCCGCGCCCGCGGCATCCGCCGCCCGCACCATCCCGAGGATCGGGGTGATCCCGATGCCGCCGGCGACGAACCGGTACCGGATGCCGGGCGCCGCCTCGAACGCGAAGTGGTTGCGGGGGCCGCGCACCCGCAGTCGCTGTCCGGCCTCGACGGCGTCGTGCACGTGCGCGGAGCCACCCTGCCCCGCCTCCTCGCGGAGCACCGCCACCCGCCAGGTGGACCGGTCCGCCGGGTCGCCGCACAGCGAGTATTGCCGCTCCATCCCGGTCGCCAGCACGAGGTCGATGTGAGAGCCCGGCGTCCACGCCGGCAGGTCGCGGCCGTTGTGGGCGACCAGGTCGAGGGCGACGACGCCGTCTGCGACCTCCGTGCGCGCGGTGACCACGAGGTCGCGTTCCACGTCGCTGAAATAGCTCACATTCTCTCCTCGTCGGCGTCTGGACGGTCGATCGCACTCACGGTAGCCGCTGCGTGCGCCGCGGCGCCGGCCGCGGGCCGCTCGCCGCCGGGACGTAACAGGGACGCAACGCGGACGCACGGACGCCGAAACAGCGAGGGCGTTCAATGAGTCCAGTTGTTGGTCTGGCCAACAAGACTACGACCTCCGATCCCGAACGAGAGCGAGTGCGATGAGCATGGTCACCCCGGAGCATCTCGTCCCGGGCGACGAGGTGTCCCGTGTCGTGGGCGCCACGCGTCTGCAGGAGGACGCCCCGGAGCTCGTCGTCGGGGACGGCGCCGTGACGGTGGACGCCGCCGGCTGGATCGCGCTGCCGCCCCTGGCCGACCTCCACGCGCACCTCGACAAGGCGTACACCTGGGAGGCTGCGGGCCGGCCCAAGGGGTCGCTCGAGGACGCGGTCGCGTGCTGGCGCGAGTTCGGTGCCTCGCTCACGCAGGAGCAGATCGTCGTCGGCGCGCGTCGCCAGCTGCGCGCGGCGCTGTCGGCCGGGGTGCTCTCGATCCGCTCCCACGTCAACTTCCACGAGGGCGACGACCCGCTCCGCGGCGTGCGGGCGCTCGTCGCGCTGCGGGAGGAGTTCCGCGGCCTCGTGGACCTGCAGCTCGTGGCGATGCCCGGCTTCGACCGCGACGACGCGCTGGTGCGCGAGGCGGTCGCCCTCGGGGTCGACCTGCTCGGCGGCGCGCCCCACCTCGCGCCCGACCCGCGCGCCGACCTGCACCGCATTCTCCGGCTCGCCGAGGAGGCGGGCGTCGGCGTGGACGTGCACGCCGACGAGACCCTCGATGTGCACGCGGGCGATCTGCGCGAGCTCGCGCGCGTCACCGCGCAGTGGCCGGCGGACCGCATCCGCTCCGCCGGCCACTGCGTGAGCCTCGCGATGCTCGAGCCGCGCGAGCTCGGCCGGGTGCTCGACGAGGTCGCCGCCGCCGGGGTGAGCATCGTGACCAACCCCCTCACGAACCTGTACCTGCAGGGGTGGGCGCACCCCGTCGCGACCCCGCGGGCGCTCCCGCCGCTGACCGCGATCCTCGAGGCGGGGGTGCTGCTCGCGGCCGGCGGCGACAACGTGCAGGACCCGTTCAACCCGCTCGGCAACGCCGACATGGTCGACGTCGTCTCGGCGCTCGTGCTCGCCGGCCACCTCGACCCGGCCCGGGCGTGGGCGGTCGCCGCGACGGGCGGGCGCCGGGTGTTCCGGCCGGAGCCGGCCGACGGTGCGCCCGACGTGCTGCTGGTGCGGGCGGGCTCGGTC
>NZ_JASGEL010000017.1:0-5154 GCF_047606385.1 Microbacterium sp. | reverse complement strand
GGCGGTGCTGCGCGACCCGTCGCACCGGGCGCCGTCGCACCGGGCGGCTGCGGCGGTCGCCGCCGGCGTACCGGTGGTCGTGGAGCTCGGCGGCCGCGACCGCAACCGGGTGGCGATCGAGGGGGAGCTCGCCGCGCTCGCCGATGCGGGCGCCGCCGGCGTGGTGATCGCCGCGGGGGAGGGGCCCGCCGTCGACGATCTGTCCCCGGAGCGGATCGCCGCCCTGGTCGACCGGGCGGGCCTGCTCGCGCTTCGCCGCGACGCCGCCGGCGCCCTGCGTCCTTTCGTCGCGACCGACGCGGCACGGACCACGTGCACGGACGCCGCGTCGCCGGCCGACGCCGCGGCGTGCCCGAAGGCGATGAGCTACGGACCGTGCGGCGGCGTCGAGGCCGACGGGTCGTGCGAGATCCGCCCGCAGCCGTGCGTCTTCCTCGGCGCGACCCTCCCGATCCGCTGGCACGGCGTCCCGCCGCGGGACGTGCCCGCGCCGACACCGGCCGGCCGCGAGCTGCGGGCGATCATGGCCCGGCGGCCGCTGGTGCTCACCGGCTTCCCGGTGCGGGCGATGCGCGCGGAGGACGTGGCCCCGGTCGCCGACGCCCTGCGCACGAGTGCGGACGCCGTGCTCTCCGGGGACGCCGGGCGCTCGCGCGTGCAGTTCCCGCCGGCGTATCGCGCGCTGCTGATGGCGCGTGCCGGCATGCGGGTGTGGATGGGGCTGACCGCGCGGGACCGCAACCGCGTCGCGCTGGAGGAGGAGCTCGCCTCGTTGCGGGAGATCGGCGTCGCCGGGGTGCACTGCGTGACCGGCGACCACACGCTCACCGGCGACCGGCCCGATGCGAAGCCGGTCTTCGACCTGGAGTCGACCACGATGCTGCCGCGGGCACGAGCCCACGGGCTGCTCGCGTCCTTCGCGGAGTCGCCGGCGGCGCCGCCGGCGCACGTGCGCGGCGGCCGGGTGCGCGAGAAGCAGCGCGCCGGCGGCCAGCTCTGCCTGACGCAGTACTGCGGCGACGCCGCCGACGTCGCCGACTTCGTCGCCCTGTGCCGGGAGGCCGGGGCGACCGCCCCGGTGCTGCCCGGCGTCCCGCTGGTCGTCGACCGCGCCGGCGCGCAGCTGCTGGCATCGTTCCACGCGGCGAAGCTGCCGACCGGATACGTCGAGCGGCTGTTCGCGGCCCGGGACGTGCGAGCCGAGGGCATCCGCCTCGCCGTCGAGTACGGACGCGAGCTGCTGGCGGTCGCCGGCGTCGGCGGGGTCGTCGTCGCCGGTGGCGGCGCGATCGGCGGCGAGCTCGACTACGCCCGCGCGCTCGCCACGGTCGCGGCGGAGCTGGGAGGCGGGTCGTGACGCGCTCAGCCGCGCGGCGAGTGCGCCTCCTTGACCACCAGCACGCGGCAGGTCCGGCCCGGCTCGGTGAGCCACCGATGCCTCACCCCGCCCTCGTAGTGCACCGAATCGCCCGCGCCGAGGACGAACCGCTCGTCATCCAGCGCGACGGTCAACGACCCGTCGAGCACGAACACGAACTCCTCCTCGTCGTGCTCCCACCAGGTCTCCTCGTCGAAGCTGCCCTCGAAGATCATCGGGACGAAGGGCGGTGCGCCGTGGGCGAGCACCGTGACCGGGCCGCCGCCGGCGTCCAGCGGCGAGCCCGCGCCGCTGCGGAACACGTGGAAGCCTCCGGTGCGCCGTGGCGGCGTCTCCACGTCGTGGGTCAGCAGGTCCTGCTGGGTGGTGCCGAGCGCGCGCGCGATGCGGAAGAGGGAGCCCATGCTGAGCCGTTCCAGTCCTCGCTCCACCTGACTGAGGAACGAGTGGGACAGCTCCGCGTCCGCCGCGGCCTGCGCGAGGGTCAGTCCGCGCGACTGGCGCAGTGCCCGGATGCGGGCGCCGAGCACGCGCGCCGACTCGTCCGGGTCGGCGGGCGAGCGCAACGCGGACGGCGTCCGGAAGGTATCCGCCATGCGTGCAGATTACCTGCATCGTGGAACGATCGTGATGTGCGCAGCGCATCACGCGCGGCGAGTGACTCATCACCCGGCTCGCCGCGCGCCATCGGCGGGAGATGGGACGAAGGAGCACGACCATGACCCCACCCGACTACGCCCGGCTGGAGGCCGACCTGCGCGAGCAGCTCGGCCCGCGCGGAGTCTCCGGCGACATCCGCCAGCGAGAGAAGGCATCGGTCGACGGTGCCCGGATGTCGCCCATCATCGCCGAGCTGCTGCCCTTGGGCGTCGCCGACCTCGTCGCGTTCCCGACCACGGCGGAGGAGATCGCCGCCGTCGTCGGCATCGCGGCCGCGCACGGCGTGCCGATCACCCCGCGGGGCAAGGGCACCGGCAACTACGGCCAGGCGATCCCGATGTCCGGCGGGCTCGTGCTCGACATGTCGCGGGCCCGCACGATCGTCGAGGTCGGCGACGGGTTCGTCACGGCGGACGCCGGCGCCGTCATGAACGCGCTCGAGCAGGCCGCGCGTGCCACCGGCCAGCAGCTGTGGATGTACCCCTCGACCGTGCACTCGACGCTCGGGGGCTTCCTCTCCGGCGGGTCGGGCGGCACCGGCACGATCGCGCACGGCGCCAACCACATGGGGTTCGTCGCGGCGCTGGACGTCGTCACGCCGGCATCCGGCGGCACACTCGTGCACCTGGACGGCGAGGCGGCGCAGGCGTACGTGCACAACTACGGCACCGCCGGCATCATCGCCCGCGCCACCGTCCGCCTGGAGCCGCTGCAGGACTGGCGCGGGCTGTACGCGTCGTTCCCGGACTTCGCCGGCTCCCTGTCGGTGCTGCGCACCCTCGGCCGGCTCACGCCGGCGCCGCGGCTCGTCTCGGCCGACACCGTGCACGTGACCGCCCAGCTGCCGCCCGACGACGCGTTCCCGGCGGGACGCAGCTCGCTGCGGATGATCGCCGACCCGGCCGTCGTCGCCGAGGCGACCGCGATCATCGAGGCCGCCGGCGGACGCGTCGAGGACGTGCGGGAGGGGCCGCAGGCGTCGCCGGCGCTGTCCGTGCTCAGCTACAACCACCCGATCGAGTGGCTGCAGAAGTCCGAGCCGGGCGTCTACTTCCACGTGGAGGTGTCCGGCGACGCCCTGGTCGACCGCATCGACGAGGTGCACGCCGTGTACCCCGGGTCGTACCTGCACATCGAAGCCGGTCACACCGTGCCGATCGGGATGCTCGCGGGCGTCTACGAGAGCCCGGCCGCCGTGTACGCCGGCATCGCGGAGCTGGGGGAGCTCGGCGTCGGCGTGCACAACCCCCACCAATGGAACGTCGACTTCCGGTTGCATGAGACCGTGGACCTCGCACGCACGACGGACCCGCAGGGGCTGCTCAACCCCGGCAAGCTCAACCCCGCCTACGACGGACCCGTGAAGGGAGCCATCCGATGACCGCGCACCGCTGGGCGGACCTGCCCGGTCCCGCCCTGAACGCCACGCTCACGGAGCGCTCCATCGCGGTCGTGCCGATCGGCGCGATCGAGCACCACGGCCCGCACCTGCCGCTGTCGACCGACGCGCTGGTGGCGGAGACGGTCGCGGCGGCGGCGGTCTCCCGCGCCGTCGCGGCCGGGGTCGACGCGTGGCTGCTGCCCACGGTGTCGTACGGCAAGTCGGACGAGCACCACTGGGCCCCGGGCACGGTGTGGCTGGAGGGCACCACCCTGCTCGAGCAGCTCGTGGAGATCGGCCGCTCGGTCTCGCAGACTCCGGCGCGCACGATCGTCTTCGTCAACGGGCACGGCGGCAACGTCATGCTGCTGGGCTGGGCGAACCGCGAGCTGCGGCGGCGGTTCGGGCTGCGCTCGTTCTCGATGCCCTCCGGTGTCGGGGGCGCCGCGGACGGCCGCGACGGGCGTCCGGACGAGCTCGGCCAGGGCATCCATGCCGGATTCGTCGAGACGTCGGTCGTGATGCACATCGCGCCGGAGCTGGTGGTGCCGCCCCTCCCGCCGCGCAACGTGCCGGAGAAGATCGCCGGGCTGCGCCACATCGGCTTCAACGGCAAGCCCGTGATGTTCGGGTGGACCAGCGACGACTTCGGCCCGACCGGCGTCATCGGCGATCCGACCGGCGCGAACGCCGAGGCCGGTGCGGAGCTGTTCGAGCGGGGCGTGGGCTTCGTCGCCGAGGCGCTCGGCGAGGTCGACGGGTTCGAGTTCGCATGACCGGCGCACGGATGACCGACGGCAGCGGGATGCCGACGCCGCAGGCGCCGGCGGGCTTCGCCGCCGATCCGGTGCAGGGCGACGTGCCCGTCGCGGACCCGCTGGCCCTGGCCGCCTCCTGGCTCCCCGGCCCGACGGACGAGCCGCTGCGCATGACCCTGTCGACGATCGACGCCGACGGCTTCCCCCGGGCCCGCACCGTGCTGCTCACCGAGTTCGACGGGCGGCGCTTCTTCTTCCACACCGACGCGCTCAGTCGCAAGGTCGCCGACCTCGCGGCCGACCCGCGCGTGTGCCTGACGGTGCTGTGGGCCGAGGCCGGGCGACAGCTCGTCGTGCAGGGGACGGCGTCGTCGGCCGACGCCGAGGAGGCCGCCGAGGCGTACCGGCGGCGCTCGCCGTATCTGCGTCAGCTCGCGTGGCAGAACACCGTCGAATACGCGCAGCTGCCGCTCGCCGAGCGCGAGGCGGCCTGGGCGGCGTTCCGCGCCGAGGCGCCCGACCCGGCACAGCCGGACGGCTGGGCCGGGTTCGCGGTCGAGCCGCACCGGCTGCTGTTCTGGGTCGCGCACCCGGACGCCGCCAGCCGCCGCGCCGAGTACACCCGCGCCGGCGCCGGCTGGGCGCTGCGGCGCCTGCCCGGCTGACCCCTGCTGCTGCCCCTCGCGGAGGGACAGGTCGTCACCGTAGGATCACGAGCGTGCGCATCACATCGGGCTCCGACTGGCGGGATGCGGTGCCCTTCGACACCCCGCTGGGCCTCGCCGAGTTCGCCCCCGGCGACCCGACCCGCTGCGCCGTGTGCGGCCCGGCGTCCGCCGAGATCCCGCGCGAGCGGCTCTGGGTCGTCAAGCACCGGCATCCGAAGCAGCACGCCGGCTACGTCCGCTTCTACTGCGACGCGCACGTGCCGCGGCCCGCGCCCGTCCCGCCGCCGTCCGCGACCGCGCGGCCGGCGT
>NZ_JASGEL010000016.1:0-4058 GCF_047606385.1 Microbacterium sp. | reverse complement strand
GGCGCCCTCGCCGTCGGCGTCGCGCTGCCGGCGACGGCGCTGCCGCCCGGCGGGGCGAGCTCGGACACGCCCGGCACCTCGGCATCCGTCTCCCCGACCACGTTGTCGGCCTGCGACACGATCAGCTTCACCGTCAGCGGTTTCCCCGCCGGCGAGACCGTGTACGTCAAGATCGACGACGGCGTCGGGTACGGCGACACCAGCGTGCAGGGCACCGGCGTGGTCTACAAGCAGGCGATCCCCGCCTCGGGAACCGTGAACGGCTCGTTCGCGCTGCCGTGCGGCATCACGGAGGGATCGCACTGGCTGCGCTTCCTCGCCAGCGCCTACGTCGACGCGAGCGACCCGAGCAAGGGCACCGTCGGCTATACGCACGCCGGCGGCACCGACTTCACCGTGGTCGCCGCGTCGTCGGGGTCGTCCGGCTCGTCGGGCGCCTCCGACAGCGGCGGGTCATCTTCGAGCGGCACGACCGGGTCGGGCTCGTCGCAGAACGTGAGCGAGGGCTCCGTGCTCACGGTCACCCCCGGCCCCACCGTCAGCGCGACCGTCTCGCCGACCCCGTCGGCCTCGGGGACCGTGACGGCGGAGCCGACCGCCGCCACGACAGTCGTCGGCGACGGCATCCCGTGGATCGGCATCGTCGTGGGCGCGGGCCTGGTCGTGGTCGCAGGGGTCGTGGTCACGGTGCTGCTGGTGCGGCGCCGCCCGACAGCCCCGTGACCCGGGCGTGGGCGCTGGCGATCGCCGGCGTCGTCGTGCTCGTGTGCGCGACGGCATCCCTCGCGATCGGGTCCAACCCCATCCCGCTCGCCGACGTGTGGCGCCTGCTCTGGCGCCCCGACGGCAGCTTCGCCGCCACCGTCATCCACGAGCAGCGTCTGCCGCGCACCCTGCTGCTGATCGCCGTCGGCACGGCCCTCGGGGCCGCGGGTGCGCTCATGCAGTCGTTCACGCGCAACCCGCTGGCCGACCCCGGCGTGCTCGGCATCAACGCCGGGGCCTCGCTCGCGATCGTGCTCGCCGTCGCGCTGCTCGGGCTCACGAGCGTGTGGGCCTACCTGTGGTTCGGGTTCCTCGGCGCCGGACTCGGGGCGCTCGCCGTCTACGTGCTGGGCTCGGCCGGCCGATCCAGCCCCACCCCGGTGCGATTGGCGCTGGCCGGCGTCGCGATCAGCATGGCGATCACCTCGCTCGTGCAGACCTCGATCCTGTCGAACCAGAACGCGTACAACGAGTTCCGCTTCTGGGCGTCCGGGTCGGTCGAGGGACGCGGGATGCCGGTGCTGCTGGCCGTGGCCGGCTTCATCGTCGTCGGCCTGGTGGTAGCTCTCGCCCTCGCACCCGCCCTCAACGCGCTGGCCCTCGGCGAGGACACCGGCCGGGCGCTCGGCGTGCGTGTCGGCCTCACCCGCGCCGGGGTCATGATCGCCATCGCGCTGCTGGCCGGGGCGGCGACCGCCGCGGCCGGACCCATCATGTTCGTCGGCCTCGCCGTGCCGTTCCTCGCCCGCGCCGTGTGCGGACCGGACCAGCGATGGGCGATCCCGTTCTCGATGGTCGCGGCGCCCGCCGGGCTGCTGGTCGCCGACGTCGTCGCGCGTGTGGTCGCCGCCCCAGAGGAGGTGCCGGTCGGCGTCGTCGCCGCGATCCTGGGCGGCCCCGTGTTCGTGCTGATCGTGCGCCGTCGGCGGATCGAGGCGCTGTGAGCACGGTCCGCACCCTCCGCCTCGGGGCGCTGCGTCTGCGCGTCACGCGTCGGGGCACCGTCGCCGGCATCCTGCTGGCGGTCGTGATCGTCGTGCTCGCTGCCGCCGGCGTCATGATCGGCGACTATCCGATGACCACGTGGCAGACGCTGCAGGCCCTCACCGGCACCGGGGCCGACCATCTCGCCCAGTACTTCGTGCAGCAGCAGCGGGTGCCGCGGGTGCTGACCGCGGCGCTCGTGGGGGCGGCGCTGGCGGCATCCGGGTCGATCTTCCAGCCGCTGTCCGCCAACCCGCTCGGCAGCCCCGACGTGATCGGGTTCACCGTGGGCTCCGCCACCGGCGCCCTCGTGCAGATCATCGTGTTCGGCGGCGGCCCGGTCGCGACTGCCGTCGGGGCGCTCGTCGGCGGCTTCGGTACCGCGCTCGTCGTGTACGTGCTCGCCTGGCGGCGCGGCCTCGCCGGCTTCCGGCTGGTGCTCGTCGGCATCGGAGTGGCCGCGGTGCTGCAGGGGCTCAACTCGCTGCTGGTCGTGCGGGCATCGCTGGCGGCGGCGCAGACGGCGTCCGTCTGGCTCGCCGGCTCGTTCAACACCACGACGTGGACCGAGGCCGGGCTCGTCGCGCTCGCCGTGGTCGTGCTCGGGCCGATCGCGCTGGCGCTGAGCCGGCCGCTGTCGATCATGACGATGGGCGATGACCTCGCCACCGGCCTCGGGGTGCGCGTCGAACGCACCCGGCTGTGGCTCGTCGTCGTCGGCGTCGCCCTGGTCTCGCTCGCGACGGCCGCCGCCGGGCCGATCGCGTTCGTGGCCCTGGCCGCGCCGCAGCTCGCGCGCCGCGTGACCGGCACGAGGGGGGTCGGGATGCCGGGGGCCATGCTCATGGGCGCCGCCCTCGTGCTCGCCGCGGACGTCGTGGCCCAGCGGCTGTTCGCGCCCACCCAGCTGCCGGTGGGCGTCGTGACCGGCGCGCTCGGCGGGGTGTACTTGATCTGGGTGCTCGCCCGGCAGTGGAGGAGGAACGCGTGACCAGCCGTATCCGTGCTCAGGGGCTTTCGATCGGCTACGGCGACCGCACGGTCGTGTCGGGGCTCGACGTCGAGATCCCGACCGGCGAGCTCACCGTCATCGTCGGGCCGAACGCGTGCGGCAAGTCGACGCTGCTGCGCGGTCTCGCCCGGATGCTGCCGCCCGCGGCCGGGGTCGTCGAGCTCGACGGCGCGCCGATCGGCTCCTACCCGCCGAAGGAGGTCGCCCGCCGGCTCGGGCTGCTGCCGCAGTCGCCGATCGCGCCCGACGGCATCGTCGTCGCAGACCTGGTGGGCCGGGGCCGCTACCCGCACCAGGGCCTGCTGCGGCAGTGGTCGGCCGCCGACCGCGACGCGGTGGCCGCCGCCATGGCGCGCGCCCAGGTGTCCGACCTCGCCGACCGCGGCGTCGATGAGCTCTCCGGCGGCCAGCGCCAGCGGGCCTGGATCGCGATGGCGCTCGCGCAGGAGACCCCCATCCTGTTCCTCGACGAGCCGACGTCGTTCCTCGACATCTCGCACCAGATCGAGGTGCTCGACCTCGCCCGCGAGCTGCACCGCGACGGCGTCACGGTCGTGCTCGTGCTGCACGAGCTGAACCTCGCGTTCCGCTATGCGACGCACCTGATCGTCATGCGCGACGGCGGCATCGTCGCCGAGGGCCCGGTCGCCGACGTCGTCACCTCCGAGCTGATCGAGCACGTATACGGCCTGCCGTGCCGGCTGATCCCCGACCCGGAGACCGGCACGCCGCTGGTCGTCCCGCTCGCCTCATGAGCGCGCGCACGCCGCCGAAGGTGCCGCGGCCGGCACCGGCGCCGCGCGCCGCCAGCCCGGCGATCGAGGCGCTCGAGGCGCGGATCGCGGGCGGCGAGGACGCGGCATCCTTCTGGTCGACGCTGGCGAGCACGCCGCTGGTGGAGGAGATCCCGGACGCGCCCGACGAGCGCATCGTCACCTTCCTCTGGCGGGATGCCGATGCCGACGCCGTGCTGCTGTTCGCCAACCGGCTGACCGACGAGCGGAACCTCGCCGACACGCTGCTGCGCCGGCTGCCGGGCAGCGACGTCTGGGCGGTCTCGTACCGGATGGGCGCGGGCTGGCGGGCGTCGTACAGCTTCCTGGTGCAGCGCGAGGGCGAGCGCGCCCCGTGGCTGACCGACGACGACCAGGTCGCGCTGCGCCACGCCCTCGACCGCGGGCGGCCCGACCCGCGCAACCCCGAGACCGTCACCAATCGCGCGGGCGTGACCCAGTCGGTGGCGGCCCTGCCCGCCGCGCCCGCGCAGGCATGGCTCGCGCCGCGCGCCGCGGTCGCC